>JAFXWR010000262.1 GCA_017542725.1 Lachnospiraceae bacterium
ATACTACGCTTAAAAATGAATACCTGGCATATTGGATAAAGCTTAAAGAATCAAATTTAAAGTTTGATGAAGATAATTTGATGGCAAAAGTATTACTTGCTAACGACGCAATGGTTGAAAAAGATGGTAAATCAGATATAAATGCTACACATGATTTATATAAAAAAATTATGAAACATGACATAAACAAGGAGGATAAATAATTATGGCATCTGTAACTCAACGAATAAATCAAATAACACAACCCAAAGGGGGATATTTAAAGCCTTCAGAATTTGAGAAAATAGAATTTAATGATGGAAAAATATTAGGAGAAGAAAATATTCATGCAAGTATAATTGGTATGACTGTTGATTATTTAACAAGGTATATTATGGATAGAAAGAACAACCCCAATAAAAAATATGAGTATTCATTGTTTGAGGCATTTATGATTTCGATTGAAGGCTATAAAATCAGAATGAATTTAGCTGGTGAAAAAGAGATTAAGAATGATAAAAAGAATGGTGTAGAAATAATGCAATTGTTATCGAACAGTATCAAGGCACAGGAACATTTAACCTAGTCAACACTCGCCTTGAAAACAATATCCAATCGGACACAACAAATACAAACTTGATACATGTATCAACAGGAACCATCAATATATCAAGTTGCTCAATCGCTAATAATAAAAATAGAAAACTTATACAAAAAGATTCAGGTGAATTAAACATATATGATACAGTGATAGATAGCAATGAAGTAGCGTTGCATCTGATAAGAAGTGAGGCGGCAGGTAGAAAAACAACAGTTAAAAATGTAAAAATTAAAAATAATGTTACAACTGGATCTGATGGATACACTGTATATAATCTTGGAACTATGGATATGGAAGATATAGTATTAGAAGGAAATACTAACAACTATCATTCCTTCCTGCTTAATAGTGGAACAATGAAGGTAGATAAAATTGTATCAAGCAATAATACTGGTGGTATTAGTTTATTTAAAAACTATACTACAGCTGGAAGTAGAATTGAAATAAAAAGAGCGACTGTATCCAACAACACTCTCGTGCACGGTGTAATAGATAATTCTTTATCAGCTACTATTCGTATGGAAGATAGTTATGTCTGCAATAATACTCTGACAAATGATTTAGTGCATGTAGAAGCTGGAACTGTAGAAATAAAAAATACTAGTTTTGTAGAAAATACTGCACAACTTGATTTGATTAGAAACACAGGTGGAACTATTAAGTTTGAAGGTGGAAGTGTAAAAAACAATACAGCCATAGCATATCTTATCCACGGTTATAATGCAAACAATAAGTTTAATATAAAAGATTTTACTATAAAAGATAATAGGACAAATAGATATTTGATTAGTTTAAATGCAAATACTACGAATTTTGAAAACACAATAATTGATAATAACGCAACAGTTAATGGAGTATTATATGCTCTTGGTAGAAGTATAATTACAGCAAGCGCATCAACAATAAGCAACAATACACAAACATATAGTGGAACAGATAGTGCTGACTTTATAAACATCCGCAATACAACGCTTAATATTTATGGACACACAAAAGTGATTAATAATAATACAAGTAATGCGGTAATGTGCTCTCTTATATATGTAGCTGGTTCAAGTGCAACTAGCAAAGGTGCTTGCAATATTTATAACAATGCAAAATTAGAGATTGCGTATAACAAAATGCGAAGAGATACAGCATATGCAGCAAGTAGATACTCTACAACTACAATAGAAGAAATCGCAGAATTATATATACACGACAATATAATTAATGCTACTAATAATAATGAAGCAGCGGCGATGATTATACAACATGATAATGCAAAAGTTGATGCTAATGGTAGTGTAACGATTGAAAATAATTATTATACTGTAAGTGGAACGACAGTAACAGAAGTTGCTTCTTTAAGAATGATTAATCCAGCAAATGCAAGATTAAATATAGGAAGCAAAAAAATAAAAATAACCAATATGATTCCTATGGATAGTGCAGCAGCGGCAAAGCCAAATTATGGTGTATATTCACCTAATCAAAGTTTTATGACACAGCTTGCAGGCACTACATTCAATGAAGAAAACTATTTTGAAGATGTGGCACTTGGCACTACAAATGGCACTGGCATTGTGATGGCAAATGGTAATTTTGTAAAATCTACAGAAATTGCAGAAAAATCATTTAAAGCATCAACTTATAGTAATATAGATTATAGAGCATATAAAGGTCTAAATAACAATGTAGTTATAGGTGTAAGAAAAATCAATTTTGATTTTAATGTGCCAACTGGTACGACATTTGCAACTAATAGCTATCCAACATATATAAATGTTGCTGGTAAAACATTATCACAAATTGATTATTCTACATTTAGAGCGACAGGTTATTCATTTGTTGGTTGGACATTTGATAGAAAAGAACCATTTTCAACTTATGTTGTAGATGCTACAGATGGTGGAAAATTAAAAACGCCATTCTTGACTAATGAGTTAAGCCAGGAGTTCACTGTTTATGCTCTCTGGGGAGGACATGTTCATAAGGTTTGCGGTGTTGCCTCAGGTTCTGAATGTACTCATGACATCTCGCATATGAGTTCTCATGCTGGCACACGTGAATATGAAGAGCTCACAAGTTCTACAACTCTTGTAGGTGGTGGAGCATACTACTTGACTGATAATTTAAATATAAATAGAACTATAAATATATCTGGCACAGTTTATATTTGCTTAAATGGATATTCACTTAGCAATGTAGCATTTATAGGTGCAAATACTTCAAGTAGAATATATATATCTAATTGTAATGGTAATGAAGCAAGTTTAATACAAAATACTTCAAATGAATTATTTACAAGTATCAATGTAAATATTTATGGTATAGGCAATAGAATTAAATTCACAACAAAAAATATAATAAGAAGAGGTGAATCAGGTTTTGGTGATCAGTATTTAGAAGCATATAATGCATACTTCACTCCAAAGTCAGACTGGGGAACAGATACTGCAAATTCACTTACATCAACTGGTGAGCATTCTTATAACCATAAATCAACTTTTTCAAATGTAGTATTTGATGGATATACAAAACCTATTATAATCGCTAATACATCTTATACAGATGGAAGACCAACTGTAGCAATTTATAATTCGCAGTTTATAAATAATACTGTGTCTAGTAATGGTGTTGCAAGCAATCAAAATGGAACAATGATTATAGAGAACACCACATTTGATAATAACACTCTAACGACTGACGCTAGTTTGATAAAGCAGATTGAGAATGGAACTACTACAATAAATAATTGTGAAATTAAAAATACAAATAAGTCAGGCTCAACAGTAGGAATTTTGATTAATAGTACTGGAACAATAAATATATCAAGCACATCAATCATAAACAATAAAGCAAAAACTATAATAAATAAAGAATCAGGCTATATGTCTATTAGTGGCAGTGTAATAAGTGACAACACTCTTAATTATGCTGTCATAAAGAATGCAATAGGCGGCAGAGAATTTGATATAACAAACACTATTATAGATAATAATAGTTCTATTGGACCTAGCAGTAACGAGGGTTATATGTTTTACAACCTTGGAGTTATGAACTTAAAAGATATAATCTTCAATGACAATGTTTCAGATAGACATACATTGTTCTTAAATACAAACAGATTTAACATAGATGGACTAAGGATGAGTGGGAATAAGGCTCTTGAAAGTTTATTTAAGAATTCAAGTGAGACAGGTGCTATATTGAATGTAAAAAATGCAACCATATCAAATGTCGTCACAACAAATGATATCATAAGAAACGATACAGCTTCTACTATAAATATAGAGAATGCATATTTTGAAAATTGTACAAGCAATAGTGCCTCTATGATATACAACTTAGCAGGTGCTACGATAAGTCTTAAAAATGTAGAGATGGTAGATAATAAACTTAATAGATATTTTATACACCATGCAAATGGAACCACTAGTCTTGAAAAAGTAAGACTTACAAGAAATAATGGATTAAGTAATTACATATTTGGTCAAAATGGAACTATCAACATAACTGATTCTAAGATTGAATATAACACAGTAACAAACAATCTTATAATTACAGATAGAACTACTGTCAAATTGATTAATAGTGAAATAGTAAATAACACAACTGCATATTTGATATATGCTGCAAGAAGCCAAGTTGTAGCAAGTGCATCAAATATATCAAATAATAATTTGGCAGCTGGCACAACTCATGTAAATCCTATATATATTTATAATAGTTCAGACATCGAAGTATATGGAAATACCACTATAAATAACAATACTGCAAGTGGCACAGGTATGGGATCGTTATTTTTTGTTCATAATGAGTCAAGTGGAAGATCAAGTGGAACAATAAAAGCTGGTGCTACACTTACAGTATCTTCTAACTCATGGATAAATAGACAAATAATGAGTAGTGGTGTAAGATCAACAATTACTATAGAAGAAAATGCAACTTTAAACTTAACAAATAATATACTTAGAGGAACATCAACTTCATCGGCTGGTATAGCGGTATATATGATGTACTCAACAAACGCTACGCTTATAGCTTATGGTAATCTTAATATCAAGAATAATTATTATAAGCATGAGCATAATCACGGACTTGTGCCAGCATCTTTATGGGGAAGTAATTCTTGTGAGTTTAATATAGGAAGCGGAAAAATAGATATAGAGAATCTTATACCATATGATGAAGCATCTAAAGCTGTAAATACTTATGGTATATATTCAAATAAGCAAAGGTTCATGCATCAGACAGATGGTACAGTATTCAATGAAGAAAATATATTTGAAGATGTGGCACTTTCATCTGGTACTGGTATTTTCATGGAAAATGACAATTTTGTAAAAGACACTAAAGTAGCTGAAAAATCATTTACTGCATCTACAGCAAGCAATATATATTATAAAGCTTATAAAGGATCAAATAAGAATGTAGTTATTGGTATAAGAAAAGTCAACTTTGATTTCAACGTGCCAGCAGGAAAAACTCTCGCAACTAATAGTTATCCAAGTTATAAATTAATAGGTGGCGAGACAGTATCAAAGATTGATAAAGCAACATTTAGGGTAGAAGATTATGCATTTATGGGATGGACTACTGAGAGAAAAGATCCATACTCTACATCAAAAGCAGATGTGCTAGATGGTGGTAATTTTAATACACCATTTGGAACAAATGAGTTAAGTCAGGAGTGGACACTTTATGCACTCTGGGGCAATCATAGACATAAAATCTGTGGCACGGCAACAAGTTCTGAATGTAATCACGACAATGTTCACATTGGTACTCATTCAACAATTATGACTTATGAAGAACTTACAACTGGAACAACAATAAGATCAGGAGGAGCATATTATCTTTCAGGCGATTTGACATTAAATAGAAACATAAATATAACTGGCACTGTATTTATTTGCTTGAATGGATTTACATTAAATGGTGTATCATTCACTGGAAGTGCAGCAAATGATACTGTATATATATGTAATTGTAATGGTGAAGAAGCAAATGTAACCACAAATCTCACAACGGCAACTGATATTATGTTTAGCCAAGTAAATGCATATGTATATGGTAGTGGCAATAGAATTAATTTTAATACTGAGGTTATAAATTCAAGAGCAAATTATATATATAATTTTGAAGTATATAATGCATATTTTAAACCTGTATCTGGATTTATTCAGTCACTTACAAGTCAAGCAATCATTGGCCAAAATAATAATGCACATAAAACTAAAATATCAAATTCTGTATTTGATGGATATACTACGACTATACTTTTATCAAATAATGCAAATTCATCACATGCTGGAGCAAAATTTGAAGTATATAATTCTAAATTTATAAATAATACTATTACAGGCAGTGGAATCATATATAATGATGTAGGAACAGCTATTGCCGAAAATATAATATTTGATAGCAACAAAATAAATGATGGTGCTTATTTAATCCGACAAATAGCAGCAGGTAGTATGACTATATCAAGTGCATCTATAACAAATACGAATAAAGCTAGTGGCAAAAATGGTACATTGATTAATAATCAATCTGGAACTATCAATATATCATCTGCATCAATAACAAATAATAAGAATGCAGAATTAATAGTAGCTGGATCTGGAAAAATAGAAATATATGATACAGATATAGATGATAATGCTGTATCAACACAATTTATGATTTCTAGACAAAATGCCACTATAGATATGCATAATGTAAATATCAGAAGAAATACAACTGAAAGCTATTATTTAACAAATAATAGAGGAACAATGAATGGATATAATGTGCTTGTAGATAGTAATATTTCTTATCTAAATTCATTTATGTCTGGCGGTGGTACTGGCACAAAAACATATTTTGAAAATGCCAAATTCATAAACAATAAATTAACAAAAGCGGATGGCAATTATTCATTCTTAAGGTATACAGAAAGTGGAGAATTGAAATTCAAAAATGCATTGATAGCAAGTAACTCAGTTATGCCACCAGGAGGAGCCCTAGTAAATAATAACTCTTGCACATATACTTTTGAAGATTGTGATATAAAAGGCAATACTACAACTGGCAACATGATCTATAATA
>JAFXWR010000004.1 GCA_017542725.1 Lachnospiraceae bacterium
GTAAAAATTAAAGATAAGAAACTTGCAAAAGTAGCAAGTAAGTTTAGTTTTACACCACTTCAAGCAGATGCGATACTTGATATGAGATTATATAAGTTAATAGGTCTTGAGATTACAGATTTGAATAACGAATATAAAGAAACCCTCGCAAAGATTAAACTTTATAAATCTATACTTAAAGAAAAAAATAAAGTTGACAACTTGATAATTGATGATATGAAGAGAATAAAGAAGGAGTACGGAGTTGAGAGAAAGACTTCTTTTGAAGACGCAGAAGAGATAGTTATTGAAGAGCCAAAGGCAGAAGTTATAGACGTAGTATATTGTCAAGATAAGTTTGGATATTGCAAAGTGATGGACCCAAATTTATATGAGAAAAATAAAGAGACAGTTGACACAAATAATCAATATGTATTTAAAGCCAAGACTGATGAACGAGCAATAATATTTGGTAGCAAAGGCTTTATGCATCAAGTCAGACTTGATAAAGTTCCAATGCTCAAGACCAATGACAAAGGAAAACCAATTGATAATCTATCTAAGTTTAAGAGCGATGAAGAATCTATAGTAGGAGTTGAAACATCTAAGTCTATAGAAAATTCATATTTATTCTTTGTTACTAAGGAAGGACTTATCAAGTTTGCAGATTCATCTGAATATGTAACAGCTAATGCGAAAGTAGTTGCAACAAAGGTTAATGGAAGCGATGAGGTTGTAAGAGTGCATGTATGTTATGCTGATAAGGATTTAGTTATAAGGACCAATGATAACTATTTCTTGAGGCTCAAGCCCGATGAGATTCCACTTCTCGGGCGTGCGACTAAAGGAGTAAAGGGTATAAAACTTGGTAAAGGCGATTTTGTTGTAGATGCATATGTGCTGGATGATGATACAGTTGCAAATGTTGATGGCAAGAATAAAAATTTAAATCAACTAAAGAGAGGCACAAGAGCAACGAAGGGTAGTAGGCTGTAATAAATGCAGTTAAATAAAAACAATTTAATTGGAAGCATTGAAATTCTTTTTACTGGAATCATATGGGGATTCATTGGATTTTTTGTAAAAGAGTTATCAATGATGGGTGCCACATCAGAACTGATTACATTTTTTAGAGTGTTCTTTGCATTTGTATTTGCAGCTATAGTTGCACTTATAATGTATGGACCAAAATCTTTTATATTAACTCGTGAGCAATTGATGTGGTGTTTTCTTGATGGAGTTTTGACACAAGGCATTTTTAATTATTGCTATTCTATTTGTGTAGAAAAATCTGGTGTAGCAATAGCAGCAGTACTTTTATATACTTCGCCAGTTTTTAATGCGATTATTTCATACTTGGCATTTAAAGAGAAGCTTGGTTTTAAACGAAATTTGATTTTGGCACTGAATATAATTGGGTGCATAATAGCAGCCACAGCACTTGATTTTAGCTTTAAGACTGTGTCAATTTTTGGCATATTTATGGGACTTATGTCAGGTCTTACTTATGGGGCTTCTCCAGTTCTTGGAAAATATGCCAATAAAAACCCCAATTTATTCGTGGTTATAGCCTATAATGAGCTGTTTGCGAGCCTATTTGTGCTATTGTTTCTAAAACCATTTAATAATATAGAAATTATTACAAAAAATATGTGGATTTATGGTATAATGTATGGGGTATTAATTACAGGTATTGCCTATATGTTTTATTATGATGGCGTAAAGAGAATGACAGAGTTAAGTATCGTTCCTGTCATTGCTTCTATAGAAGTTGTTGTGGCAGCATTTGTAGGAGTGATGATTTATAGAGAGCCATTGAACGTAATTAATTATATAGGTATAATAATTGTGATTATATCTATAATACTTATGAGTAGAGCAAGCGCAAAATGTAGAGTTAAACATTAATATATAAAAACGGAGGTGGAGTATGAATAAGGATAGTATCAAGATAAATGAGTTATTGGACTTGTCAGAGACAGAGTTTAGTTTTTTGTTTAAAGGTCTTACTTATCCATATGAGGTGTTGCCACTTATCAAACAAAGATTTGATGAGTGTACTCGTTCTTTAAATAGTTATGAATACAACAGAATAAAAGATGGAGTGTATGTTCATAAAAGTGTAACAGTGCTTAAGAGTGTGTATCTTGGTAGAAACATCATAATCGGTAAAGATGTTGATTTGAGAAATGCTGCATTCTTGAGAGAGAATGTAATTATCGGCGATGGATGTGTAGTTGGAAATTCATGTGAATTAAAAAATGTTTTGATGTTTAATAAAGCAAAGGCACCACATTTTAATTACGTTGGTGATACTGTTATGGGCTATAATTCTCATATTGGTGCTGGAGTAAAAATTTCAAATCTTAAATTAGATGAATCAACAGTAGTTCTAAAAATTGGTGATGAAGTTATAGATACAAAGCTCAGAAAGTTTGGTGCAATTGTTGGTGATAACGTACAAGTGGGTTGTAATGCAGTATTAAATCCAGGAACGATACTTGGTAAAAACACTTTTGTATATCCGCTTACAAATGTAAGAGGTGTTATAGATAAAAATTCTATTTGTAAAGCTCAAGATTTAATCGTTGAGAAAAAATAGGAGAACATATGAGAAACAAAGGTTTGATAGCAACAATAGTAGTGTTAATCGCTGTGATAATCACACTTATTGCAGTAGTGTTTTTGATGCAGATGCCTACTATATTATCTAATGATAGTTGGGCAGGAAAGTTTTTAAATAAAAAAGAAACAACTATTGTTTCAACAACAGAAACTACAGAGACAAAAAAGATAACTTATGATGAGACAACAGTTCCTTTACCAAAGCTTACAACTAAGGTAGAGAATTATACTGGATATAAAGATCATGTAAGTATTGACTATCCACAGATTGTAGGTCTTGATGATGCAAGCATGCAAGAAAAATTGAACAATAAGATTAAGACGAACGCTTTAGCTATAGTTCCGCTTTATCCTATATCTACTGCGGTACAAGACTTGACTATAAGTTGCGAAGTAAAACATCTTGACGAAGATTATATAACAATTATCTATGAAGGCCGTGTTGTAGGAGTGAAGGCTGGAAATAGCAGTTCAAGTAGTTCTAGCAGCAGTTCAAATAGAAAACCTAGTTCAAATGTACCTGACCCATATTTAGATGGATTTGTTGATCCACTTACTATATGGGGTCAAAATATTAATCAGGCAAATATTATGCCTACTACAGGGGCACCTATTAATTATTCAGTTCCTACTACAGAAAATAGAGCAGAGGTAACATATAATACTAATCAAAATAATAGTGTTGTACCTAATTCAGGTGCAACTAACACTGCAGATAAAGGTCCTGTAGTTGTAGATATAAAATCACCAACTGCAAAACGTAAAGATACTTTTGCTGTTGAGCAGACAGCTTCAAATAATCCTACTGGAAATATGTCTCCAATTATTAGTAATAGTTATTCTGCAAATGGTGTGTACTATTATGGTCAATCTGGTACAGTTGCACCAGTAGAGACAAGTTCTGGAAATTCTACTACTTATAGTTTGCCAGTTTCAGGATTTGCAAATACTAATGCGAGCGACATTGACCAAAAGATTTATTTTACAAATACTATAAATTTAAAAACTGGATTGGATATGCGGCTTGGAGATTATGTGAAGGACTTCAATGCACTTGCAAAATATCTAAGGTCTAGTAAAGTTGAATTTGCGAATATAGATGATAGTGATAGGAAAGCAGTAAGAGAATATGTAAATAAAACAGTTCAATCAAAATATGTTGAGCAGATGAAAGCGGCAGATTTTAGAAATGAAGGGGTAACATCTTGGCCAAAAATATTTAGCTACAAAGATACTGATGGTACGATATACTTTAGTGTAAAACTCAGCAGCAAACTTGGAAATTATGCAATTGTAAAATATAAAAATTAATATATTTGGGAGGGCACAATGATTAAGTTTGATGAAAATGTCTACATTTTTGATCATCCGCTTATTAAACATAAAACTAGCATTCTTAGAGATAAAAATACTGGAACAAATGAGTTCAGAAGTATAGTAGAAGAGTTGGCAATGCTTATGGGCTACGAAGCGCTTTCTGATTTGCCTACAAGATTAGAAGATATAGAAACTCCAATTACGAAATGTAAATCGCCTGTACTTGATGGAAGAAAACTTGCAATAGTTCCTATACTTCGTGCAGGTCTCGGTATGGTCTCTGGTATGCTCGCTCTTGTCCCTTCGGCAAAAGTAGGCCACATAGGAATGTATAGAGATGAAGAGACATTGCAACCTCATGAATATTTTTGTAAAC
>JAFXWR010000263.1 GCA_017542725.1 Lachnospiraceae bacterium
TAATACAATAGATGCTTTTGGTGATGCATATGAGTTTTTGATGAGTATGTATGCAAGTAATGCTGGTAAGTCTGGCGGAGAATTTTTTACACCTCAAGAAGTATCAGAACTTCTTACAAGAATAGCAATAGTTGGTAAGAAAGAGATAAACAAAATCTATGATCCAGCCTGCGGAAGTGGATCCTTACTTTTGAAAGCAGCAAAAATTTTAGGAAAAGATAAAATTCGAAATGGCTTCTTTGGTCAAGAAATCAATTTAACTACATATAATTTATGTAGAATTAATATGTTTTTACATGATATTGATCCAAGAAAATTCGACATTCATAATGGAGATACACTCATAGAACCATCAGAAGAACATAGAAATGCAGAGCCTTTTGAAGCAATTGTTTCTAATCCTCCATATAGTATAAAATGGGTTGGCGATGACAATCCAGTATTGATTAACGATGAAAGATTTAGTCCAGCGGGCGTACTTGCACCAAAGAGCAAAGCTGATATGGCATTTATAATGCATAGTCTTTATTGGCTTGCTTCAAATGGAACAGCGGCGATTGTTTGTTTCCCAGGAATAATGTATAGAAGTGGAGCTGAAAAGAAAATAAGACAATATTTAATTGATAATAATTTTATTGATTGTATTATTCAACTACCAGATAATTTATTTTTTGGAACTTCTATAGCAACATGCATAATGGTGTTAAGTAAATCTAAAAAGGAAAATAAAACTTTGTTTATTGATGCTAGCAAAGAGTGTGTAAAAGTTACAAACAATAATAAACTCACAGATGAAAACATTAAGAACATTTTAGATGCATATACTGATAAGAAAGATATAGATTATTATTCACGACTGGCGTCAAATAAAGAAATTGCAGAGAATGACTATAATCTATCAGTAAGCACATATGTTGAAAAAGAAGATACAAGAGAAGTGATAGACATAGATAAGTTAAATAAAGAAATAGAAGAAATAGTGGAAAGAGAAGATAAACTTAGACAAGAAATAAATAAAATCATTAAGGAATTATAAAGCATATACCATAGAATTCTATTTATTATTTTTTATTGAATTATGAGCATAAATATGTAATAATATCCTTATAATTTTAAGTCCCTATGAAGTAGCAATAATTTCAAAACAATTACCAGGATGAAGGAGGAAAAAATTATGCCAGCAGAAGTTGAAAGAGCCATAGAAGGGCTAAGAGAAGAAGGAGAAATAAAAGCATATGCGAATTTGTTGCGAAAAGGGTTAATAAGTGAAGAAATTGTTCTTAACAATCTAAATATCAGTAAAGAGGAACTAAATAAAAAAATAAAGGAGTTAGGTATCTAATATAAATAACCTAACGTCGTAACGGATAAATAAAAAAGGAGTGAGAAATCACTCCTTTTTATATTTGTTTGGGCTCTGCAAGCATTCGCCCCTACATTATCTCTTAGCTTTTTTAACAGCCTTTTTAATTGCTTTCTTTGCTTTAGCAGCGCTTGCTTTAGCCTTCTTAACTACTTTTTTAGCACCTGCCTTAGCTTTCTTAGCAGCCTTCTTAACTACCTTCTTAGCTTTTTTCTCAGCTTTTGCTACAGCCTTCTTAACTTGTCCTTTTAAAGTACCTTCCTCTGCGATAGCAGCTTGAGCAGCAGCAAGACGTGCGATAGGAACTCTGAATGGTGAGCAAGATACATAGTCAAGACCAATCTTATGGCAGAACTCTACAGATGATGGGTCACCGCCGTGCTCTCCGCAGATACCAAGGTGTAAATCTTTATTTACTGATTTGCCTTTTTCTGCAGCCATCTTCATAAGAGATCCAACGCCAACTTGGTCAAGTTTTGCAAATGGATCATTTTCAAAAATCTTCTTATCGTAATATGCGTCAAGGAACTTGCCAGCATCATCACGAGAGAATCCAAATGTCATTTGAGTTAAATCATTTGTTCCGAAACTGAAGAATGCGGCTTCTTTTGCAATCTCATCAGCTGTAAGAGCAGCACGTGGAATCTCTATCATAGTTCCAACTTTATATTTGAGATTTGATTTAGCTTTCTTGATTAATTCGTCAGCAGTCTCTACAACTATATTCTTAACATATTTAAGCTCTTTGATATCTCCAACAAGTGGAATCATTATTTCAGGAACTAATTTCCAATTTGGATGTTTCTTAGCTATATTTATAGCTGCCTTTATAACTGCACGAGTTTGCATAGCAGCGATTTCTGGATAAGTAACTGCAAGACGACAACCTCTGTGACCCATCATTGGGTTAAATTCTTTAAGACCATCAATGATTGCATTGATTTGATCAACTGTCTTTCCAGTGCTCTTTGCAAGTTTCTCTATGTCAGCTTTCTCTTTTGGTACGAACTCATGGAGAGGTGGGTCAAGGAATCTTATATTAACTGGATAACCTTCAAGTGCTTCGTAGAGTTCTTCAAAGTCTCCTTGTTGCATAGGCTCTATCTTAGCAAGTGCTTTTTCTCTACCTTCAACAGTGTCTGCACAAATCATTTCTCTAAATGCATCAATTCTATTTCCTTCAAAGAACATATGCTCAGTTCTGCAAAGTCCTATACCTTCAGCACCAAGTTCTCTTGCCTTCTTAGCGTCTCTTGGGGTATCAGCATTTGTTCTTACAGTGAGTCTACGATACTTATCAGCCCACTTCATTATCTTTCCGAATTCACCTGCGATAGAAGCATCTTGAGTAGGAAGTTTTCCATCATAAATGCATCCGTTAGAACCATCTATTGAAAGAAGGTCACCTTCGTGGAAAGTTTTTCCGCCAAGTTTGAATTCTTTCTTTGCCTCATTCATAACTATATCAGAACATCCTGATACACAACATTTACCCATACCACGGGCAACAACTGCAGCGTGAGATGTCATACCACCACGAACAGTGAGGATACCTTGAGCGGCCTTCATACCTTCTATGTCTTCAGGGCTTGTCTCAAGACGAACAAGTACAACTTTCTTTCCTTGACCTGCCCATTTCTTTGCATCTTCAGCAGTGAATACTATTTGACCAGCAGCAGCACCAGGGCTTGCAGCGAGTGCTTTTCCGATTGGTGGATTTTTCTTAACTGCAGCAGCATCAAATGTTGGGTGAAGAAGAGTGTCAAGATTTCTTGGGTCAATCATAGCTACAGCTTCTTTTTCAGTTCTCATTCCCTCTGATACTAAGTCACATGCAATCTTAAGTGCAGCTCTTGCAGTTCTCTTACCATTACGAGTTTGGAGCATATACAATTTCTTATCCTCAATTGTAAACTCCATATCTTGCATATCTCTATAATTCTTTTCAAGTATGCTACATATCTTTGTAAACTGTTTATAAACTTCTGGCATTATTTTTTCAAGCTGTGCGATAGGTTGTGGAGTTCTAATTCCTGCTACGACGTCTTCGCCCTGAGCATTTAATAAGAACTCACCCATAAGTTTCTTTTCACCAGTTGCAGGGTTTCTTGTAAATGCAACACCTGTTCCTGATGTATTCCCCATATTACCAAATGCCATCATTTGTACATTTACAGCAGTTCCCCAGCTATAAGGAATGTCGTTGTCTCTACGATAGACATTTGCTCTTGGGTTATCCCATGAACGGAATACGGCTTTGATTGCTTCCATCAATTGAACATTTGGATCATCTGGAAAATCTTTTCCGATTGCCTTTTTATACTCTGCTTTAAATTCTTTTGCAAGTTCTTTTAAATCGTCAGCAGTTAAATCGACATCTTGCTTAACACCTTTTTTATTTTTCATCTTGTCAATTAATTCTTCAAAATGTTTCTTTCCAACTTCCATAACAACATCAGAGAACATTTGAATAAATCTTCTGTAGCAGTCCCATGCCCATCTTGGATTGCCAGATTTTTTTGCGAGTGTCTCGGTAACAGTTTCGTTTAATCCAAGATTTAAAATAGTATCCATCATACCTGGCATAGATGCTCTTGCACCAGATCTAACTGAAACTAAAAGTGGATTAGTCTTGTCTCCGAATTTTTTTCCTGCTAGTTTTTCTAGGTCTTTAACATTTTGCAGTATTTGACCCATGATTTCTTTGTTGATTGTTTTCTTGTCCTCATAGTATTGAGTACAAGCCTCAGTAGTGATGGTGAAACCATATGGTACTGGAAGTCCAAGCCTTGACATCTCAGCGAGGTTTGCACCCTTGCCGCCTAAGAGATTTCTCATAGACGCATTTCCTTCTTTAAATTTGTAAACCCATTTTCTTGCCATATTCCCTCCTAATATTTGTTGTTTATTATTGACAATTTGTAAATGATTAACGCATATGTATTATATCATAGTTGATAAAAAAATGTTATAAAAATATTGAAATTACCCCATATTATAGCGAGTTACATACTGATTTTGCCAAATGCTTGTAGTATTGATGCCACAAGTATAATGACAATTAATATTGGTGCTACATACTTTATTACTATAGTAAATAAGCTCTTAAGTTTGAACTTCACGCCGTTTGTCTCAACCTCGTCTATGACAGCCTTAGGCTTTATAACATAGCCTACAAATATACAAGTAAAGAATGCAACTATAGGCATAAGTACTGAGTTTGACAAGAAGTCAAATAAATCTAAGAATTGCATTCCTAGGAAAGTAATCATAGCGAGTGGACCATAGCCGAGTGATGCTAAAAGACCAATTATGATGCATATGAAAAAAGTGAACACTATAGAAGGTGTTCTTTTTTGTTTGAATTTATCTTGAATTATAGATACACAAGTTTCGTAAAGCGAAATAGATGATGTGAGTGCTGCGAAAAATACAAGGAAGAAAAATATGATTGCTACAAGTCTTCCTGCTTTCATTGTGGCAAAAAGTTGAGGAAGAATTATAAACATAAGACTTGGACCAGCTTTTAGATTTTCTGGTGAGCCACAGGCAAATACTGCAGGGATAATTGCAAGCCCTGCTAAAAATGCAATTACAGTATCAAATATTTCTATCTGCAATACAGAAGTTTCTATATTAATATCCTTTTTCATGTATGAACCATATGTAATCATTATTCCCATAGCAAGTGACAAAGAATAGAAGAGTTGAGTCATTGCTGATAGAACTGTTTTAACTGAAAGGTCTTTCATATTTGGTTTTAAATAATATTTAATTCCATCAACTGCACCAGGAAGAGTACAACTATAGATAGCAACTACTGCGATAAGAACTACAAGTATAGGCATGAGAATTTTACTTGAGTTCTCTATTCCTTTTTCTACTCCGATTGCGATGACAAGTATAGTAACACCTAAAAATAATAAAAACCAAACTATAGGTTCAGTTGGTGATGTGATTAATTGCTCAAATAAAGTTAGCCCAGCAGTATTTGTTGCTGCAACTTGATTAGCTGGCAAAGTGATATAGGACCATAAAAATTTTAAAACCCAACCACCTATTACACAGTAGTAAGGTGTGATTATGATTGGAACAAGTGATGCGAGAACTCCTACGAACGAGTACTCAGCTTTTAATTTATCAAATGCTCCGATAGCACTTAGTCTTGTCTTTCTTCCAATTGCAATTTCTGCAACCATAAGTGAAAATCCAAAAGTTACAGCGAGAACTATATATAGAAGTAAAAACATTCCTCCGCCATATTTGGCAGCGCAATATGGAAATCTCCAAAGATTTCCAAGTCCTACAGCTGAACCTGCGGCTGCAAGTACAAATCCAATTTTGCTAGTGAAACTACTTCTATTATTTGAGTGAGCTAAATTATTTTTTTCTGACATAGATACCTCCTATTGGGCTCGCAAGCTTCGCCCCTACATTATGATACTAAAAAAATAGTAATATATCAATTAAAAATAGCAAATTATAATTATATTCTGATGGGTAAAAGTAAATTGTTATTAAAAAAAATATGTTGATTATATAAGGAAAATCGGCATAAAAGTTGTCTATATTGCGTTCATAACATTATATAGTATCTATTATTATGTTCTAAATCTGATTATTATGTCACAAAATGTGATGTGTCTAAATGATGGGAGTCATAGTAATAGTTCTTTGATGACTATGTCTCAAAGACAACTTTACACTAGGAGGTGTAGTATGACAGGTTTCCGCTGCAACTTGATCACACTTGCTATTCTCGGATTTTTTGACTTAAAGACAGGTATGATACCAAATGCAATATTATTGGGATGGATTGGTACACATATTGTAAATCTTAGCTTTAGTGCCACACATATCAGTCTATTTTCAATAGCAATGTCTTTATTGGTAGTTGGCATCTTTTATCCGTTACGGCGTATAGTAAGAAGTTCGGCTGGGGACTTTAAGTTATACGCAGCCATGATGCTAATCATAGACCCAATAGATTCACTATACATTTGTTTTATAACAATGTTGATAAGCTTAATTCCTTTGGCAAGTGGAATCAAAATGGTGCCCATAGCATTAACAACTTTTTTTGGATATATCACATTTTTATTACTAAGATTAGGAGAGATAATATGAAAGAAATACTAATGGTCATGGATGAAGATCCAGTATATAGTAAAAAATTTTGCAATCAGGCAAATAAGTTACTTGGAAAGAAATATAACTTTTTAACATTTTCAAACTTAAAGCTTATGAAGAAGTATGCCGATGAAAATCCAGTGGAGGGACTGGTTGTGTCAGAATCATTTGCAGATAACATTGATGACATCAAAGCCAAGTCCATATATTTTCTAAATGAAAAGGATAAGAAGACAAGGCAGGAAGGCAAGAGAAATTATATCTATAAACTTCAAAATGTAAAAAATGTTTTAGAAGTGATAGACAAGGATATTGATAAAAAGAATTCAAAAAGTAAAAGTAAGACTAATGAAGCCTGTAAATTATTTTTGTATTATTCTCCAACATATATAAAAAATAAATTAGAGATAGTAAAAAGAATTTCAAAAGTCATATCAAAAAAGAAGAGAGTATTGATAATTGATTTGGATGAATTTGAAAATTACAAAGGAAGCGTGGGACTTTCAAATATCATATATGACTATAAGGAAAATACATTGAATGAAGAAAAACTGAGGCGTGAAATAGTGACCGAAAAAGATCAGGAGATAATTAAGTCAGTAACTTACCCAGAAGATTTTAATGTTGTGACTAATATAGATATTGCAAACATTGTAAATGAGATTACGAAATTAGGTTATGATTTTATATTTATAAATGCCGATGCTTCATATGTGAAATGTCAATATATATTAAATGATTCAGACTCAGTCGTAGTTATGAGAGATAAGGAATCGTCAAAGGTGGACAAGTTAAAAGCATATTTAAAAAATGAGAACCAATTAGATTTGAATAAAATTACAGTATTTGATGTAGCAAAACTTGACAAGGCATATTTGGCGGCATTCTGTAAGCAGTGTTTTTCGGATAAAAATGATGATTAGCGAAGATTATAAAAATGACATAAAAAGGCAACTTATCGATGAACTGTCAGATAGCCTAAGTCTTGATGATAAGGAAATCTTAAATGTAATTGATAACAAGATTGAGGATATAGAGAGAAGAGATGTGCCACTTAAGCTAAAAGAGAAACTTATACTTAGAAAAAGTATCTATGATAGCCTAAAGAATTATGACATATTGACTGAGCTTTTGGATGATAAAAATGTCAACGAGATTATGATCAATTCCTATGATGAGATATTTATAGATAAAAATGGTAAATATCAAAGGTGGAATAAGAGTTTTGAGTCAAAAGAACAGTTAGAAAATATTATCCAACAAATAGTTGGAAAAATTAACAGGATAGTAAACGTCTCAAATCCGATTGTAGATGCAAGACTTATGGATGGTTCAAGAGTTCATATAGTGTTGCCACCTATAGCTATAAAAGGTGCAACAGTTACGATAAGAAAGTTTCCTGAAAGAATTACAATGAAGAAACTCATCGAATATGGTTCTGTCAATTTGGAAGCCGCAGAATTCTTAAAGAGCTTGGTGAGAAGTGGTTACAACATATTCATTTCTGGCGGAACAGGTTCAGGCAAAACTACATTTCTGAATGCACTTTCTGAGTTTATACCGAAAGATGAAAGAGTTATAACTATAGAAGATAGTGCTGAGTTAAACATTTCTCATGTAGAAAATCTTGTGTCACTTGAGACGCGAGATAAAAATGTGGAGGGCGAAGGTGAGATAAATATGCAGATGCTCATAAAGGCTGCACTTCGTATGAATCCAGACAGGATAGTTGTGGGAGAGGTAAGAGGCAAAGAGGCTTTGGATATGTTACAAGCAATGAACACCGGACACGACGGATCACTTTCAACTGGCCATGCAAATAGTTGTTTTGATATGTTGTCAAGACTTGAGACGATGGTGTTGATGGCAGAAAATCTTCCGCTCCTTGCCATAAGACAGCAGATTGCGAGCAGTATAGATATATTAATTCATTTAGCAAAGTTAAAAAATAAACGAAGGGTAGTGTATGAAATTTCAGAATTACTTTCACTCGATAACGAAAAATATCAGACGAATAAACTTTACGAATTTGATGGAAGAAGTCTCGTCAAATGTGGAACACTTAAAAACCAGAGAAAACTTAATTAGCGACTATGATAAGTATTATTTGTCAATGGAAGATTTGATAACAAGTGCAGCAAATGTGGCATTGTACATAGTTTTGATATGTGTAGCATTTTATGATAGTAAGATATTACTGGTTATCGCAATACCTCTCTCATTTGTTATTCCGTTTTTTGAAAAAGATCAATTTATAAAAAAGAGAAAAGAAAAACTTTTGAATGAGTTTAAAGATTTCCTAAGAGTGCTTAAGACATTTTTGGAAGCGTCATATTCTGTAGAAAATGCATTTGCTATGTCGGTGAGAGATGTGACGATGTTGCACGGCAAAGAATCTATGATGGTCAAGGAACTAAAAAGCATGGTATCACTATTAAAAATCAATAAACCAATAGATGTTGTGTTTAAGAAATTTGCTGACAAGACTCACATGGAAGATATAATTGATTTTTCTGAAGTATTTATAATATCAAAACTTCATGGTGGAAACATAAGTAAAATAATAGGAAATACCATCAATGTAATAAATGACAAGATAGAAGTAAAGATAGAAATAGATACAGTAACTGCTTCAAAAAGATTTGAGCAGAAGCTGATGAACTTGCTACCTTTTCTTATCATAATATATATGAACATCTCATCGTCTTCATTTTTGAGACCACTTTACACTACACTTGAGGGAAGACTGCTTATGACTTTTGCCTTAGTTGTTTATTTCTTTTCTGTAAAGATTTCTAAAAAGATACTAGAAATCGAAGTTTAAAACCATTTTCCCCTATCCATATTTATAACCATGAGTATCAAAAAAATTATATTAAAGAAAATTGAACAATTAAGAGAAAGAGTAAAAAGAATAAAGAAAAGGTCTATATATTGTATAGTGGCGGGAATCATATTCGCGATTTTATCACTTATTACAAATGATAAATCAATATATGTGAGACCTAATGAGATTGAGAGAAGTTCTTACGGAACACAAAAGACTCCATATTTTATAAATGTGGATGTAGAAAATCTTGCTAAAAATATGGAGTTTAGTGTTTCTGTATCATCAAAAAAGTACACAATGGAAGAAGCCGATGATGTTTTTACTGAAAAAATTGGAGCACTTAAAGTTGACATTCTAAATGAAAATGAAAGTTTGGAAAAGATAAATTCAAAACTTAACTTTAAAACTGACTTAGGCGATGGCATAAAGGCGAGTTACACTTTTGAACCTAAGAAAATAGATGAATACTATGATAAATATAAGAAAAGAACAAAAAAATCTACAAAGAGCGAGGTGACAATCAACAAGTCGACTCCAAGCATAGCAACCAAAAGTGATATATCTGATTTTAAATATTATGTTGAGTATCAAAATGTGATAGATGGTAGTGGCAATGTAAATAATGAGAATTTTAAGTTAACAGAATTTTGCACGGGATATATAGTTGTGCAACTATCTACAGAGATCAAGGGAAAAGAAGGTAGCTATAAGTCAGAAAAATATATGTTGCCTGTCAGAGTTGTGAGTAGAGAGTTGTCGCCAATTGAATCATTTAAAGTTGCATTTAAAAAAGAAGTAGTAAATAGTGATAAGGAAACAATAGATGAAGACACGATAAAACTGCCAGAAGTAATCAATGATTTTAAAGTTATATATAAAGAAAAGAAAAATCTTGGATTTTTACTTATGCCGATATTTGGCATACTTGTAGCCATATTACTTGATGCAAGAGATAAAGAGCAAGAAAAGGAAAAGCAAAAGAGAAGAGTTAGGTTACTTGAGATAGACTTTGCACAAATAATCTCAAAAATTCTTTTATATGTGAGCAGTGGCATGACAATAAGAAATTCTTTTATAAGACTTGCGGAGCAGTATCAGAAGAATCGAAAAGAGGATAAAAACTATGAGCCACATGCCGCTTATGAAGAATTGATTGTAGTAAAAAATAAACTCACAAGTGGATATAGTGAGATAAACGCCTATGAAGAGATGGCAAAAAATATCAACATGAGAGTTTACACAAGATTTCTGAACATTATTATTCAAAGTATAAAAAATGGTAACAAAGATTTAAAAAATATTTTAAATATGGAGGTGCAAGATGCATTGTATGAGAGAAAACAAAACGCGAAAAAACTTGGTGAAGAAGCAAGCACTAAGTTAGTGTTGCCACTTATGATGATGCTTTCAATAATAATGGTAGTAATAATGGTACCCGCTTTTATGGGTATGTAAGGAGGGCATATGAATTATTTATTATTTAAAGTTAGGAAAGGTCTTAAAGAATTTATTGATGACGAGTCTGGTGCAGGAGTTATAGAGCTTGTACTTATCATCGTGGTTTTAATTGGATTTGTATTCTTATTTAAAGATAAGATAGGGACACTTCTAAGTACTGTTTTTTCTAAAATAAATAGTCAGGCAGAGAGCATTTATCAGTAATGAAGAGATGTAGAGGGAGCATATCCATATATTTTGTGTTTGCTATTGTTTTAATAGTTTCTGTGGTGTTATCGGTTACAGAAATTGCAAGAATAAATTGTCAAAAACTCTATCTTCAGATTGCTACAGATGCAGCACTTGATTCTATGGCATCACTCTATCATAGAAAATTATATAACTATTATAGTTTGTATGGTGTTGAATATCGCACAAAAGAGATGCTTGAAACAGAATATCTTGGATATATGTATCCCTTTTTTATGAGTGAAGATCGTTTTATCAAAAATTGGTATATTGCAGATATAAATCAAGACAATATAAATCTTAATATAAAGACATTAACTGATGAAACATATCTTGAAAAGGAGATTATCAATTATACTAAATATAAACTGATTGGTAAGGCGGTTAAATTTTTGGGAAAAGAGATTAACATTGCTGGAGAAGAGAACTTAGAAGAATTGCAAGTTAAGGCAGATAACTTATTTGAAGAAGTGGAGAAGAGCAGTTTGTATGAAGAAGTTTATGAGAGATATTTTAATTATGCAGACGACATAAAGACACTTGAAAACTATGCGAAAAAAATTTCCGATTATGTCGATAAAGTAAACCTTAGTTTAAATAGAATTAAAGTGATGTCGACAGGTGGTAGCAAGTCCAATGCAGAATCTGTTTTGAAAAAATTTGATGAGTTAAACGATAGAATAAAAAAACTTTACAACAATCTTGAGGGGTTTAGAGAAAAAATGATAGAGTTTAGGCAAACTGTAAATGATAAATATCAACAGTATCAAGATGACAGATCAAGTGGGAATTATGAATTTAATAATGAAATAATAGAATTTATAGAATCTGAGTTTGAGCATTTTATTTCATTTGTAGATGAAGATAGCGATATGAATAGGGCGTTGGAAGAAGGATTTAATAACTGCAAGGAATTAACAGAGATTGTGGATGAGCATTATATCGAAATCAAGCGATTTGTAGCAGAACATGAATCTTTGGAAGAAGAACTTAAAGAAGCAAGACGCCAAAAGGGAGAAGATTATGACTCAGATGAGATTAAATCCATAAGAGATGAAATTAAAGATTTAATAAGCGAAGTATCTGACTATCTAAAAGATGTGGCAGAAAGCTACAAAGATGTGAAGATGGAACAAATTCAAATAGCAGTTTCAACTACGAATCATAGTGAAAATGAAAATCTTTTAAACAAATTAATTGGTTTTAAAAATGGAGTTTTGATTAACTTAATACTTGATAGTGACACGATTAGTAATATAAGTAGCGACAATGTGAATTACTCAAGTTTTAATATTCTGTCAAAAAATAATACATTGACCTTAGAGAAGATACTTCTTGGTGAGTATGAATTAGATAAGTTTCATTATTTTAACAAGGAACTAAATGATGAGTTGACGCCAAGTGGTAGTAAGAAGTATGAAGTTGAAAGACTTATAACAGGAGATAGAAATGATCTAAGTTCTATTAAAAGTGTAATAAATCAAATCATGCTCATAAGAATTGCGATGAATGTACTTCATATATATAAGAGTGCAGATAAAAGAGCTGCCGCAAGACAATTTGCAATAGCACTCTTTAGTGGTTTTTCTCCACTTATGGTTGAGGTAATGTTTCTTGTCATAATAACAGCATGGGGGACAGCTCAGTCAATAGCTGATCTTAAAAAGATTATGAAGAATAAAAGAGTAAATTTGATGCATGATGATAATTCTTGGACTGTATCAGTCGAATCTATTCTTAGGATTGCCACAGGTCAGATGATAGATATTGATGAAAACGACGATTCGGGTTTTGCACTAAACTATAAAGACTATTTAAGAGTATTGCTTCTTAAAACAAGGCAGTCGGATATAAATGCACGGATGGCAAGCATTATAGAAAGAAACATAAAGGATGAGCAAGAAAGTTTTGATTTTGAAAAGATGGTATATTCTTTTGATGTAGAAAATACATTTGTATGTAGGCATTTTTTTACAAATTTCGTATTTGTTACTGCAAAAGATGTGAGACTTTATAAAGAGTACGCGATTAAGTCAAAGGGATATAGATGTTATTATGACAATAAAGAATAAAAAACTTAAGGCATCAATTACTGTTGAAGCAGCATTTTCGTTTACGCTTACCGTATTTATACTTTTTATGATGTTGGGACCGCTTCTTATAATTAAAACAACGAGTGACTTCCTGATAGAATTGAATAATATGTCTAAGATAAGATGTGATTATGAAATGATTAAATATAGAGCAAAGGATTTAGACATATACAAAAAGATTTCAAATTACATGGAAGACAATAACATATCAGAGGATAGCATAGAAAAAATAGAAGACGCATCCAATCAAATTGCATTTATTTCTAGTTTTTCAGATAAATATGATGAAGACGAAAGAGAATATCGAAATATTGATTTTGTTTATCCGATAAATTACGACATATATGATATTGAAAGTAATGTAGTTACATATGATTATCTAGTGAGTTTCAATCTTCCTTACAATGTCTTAAATGTTGATGGAGTTATAAATAGACTAGTAAATAGCAGGAGAGCATTTGTCGGTTCAGATGGAGATAGATTTGATAGTGATTGTGAGGATGTAGATTTTGTATATGTAGCAAATAACTATGTCAATTCGCTGGTATATCATATTGATATTAATTGTACATACCTAGTGAAGAAGACAACTGCTGTAGAATACAAGAATATAGGCAACCACAGAAATTATAACAATCAAAAATATAGTAAATGTGATTACTGTTTTAAAAAAATAAAACTAAAGGAAAATACAATTTGTTATATAACGCAGTATGGAGATAGGTATCATTATAGAGATGATTGTCCACTTATGACGGCATATGTGACAAAAATCCCGAAAGAAAGTATTGAAAATTATAATCTAAGGCCATGTTTTAAGTGCGCTAAAGAGAAGGAGTAAAATGAGACATATAGTTTTTTTAATCGCATATTTATATTTCTTGTACATAGATTTAAAAAAGAAGGAAATAGATTTAGTCGCTCTTGCAGTATATGCAGTTTTAGCACTAGTTACTATTGGAGTTACTAAAGATGATATAACGATGACCAGATTCGTAGACATAATATATTCGATAATTTTTGGTCTTTCAATTTATCTGTTGTCATATTTTTCTGGAGAAGGTATAGGCTTAGCTGATGGTATATATTTTGTGATAAATGGATTCTTGCTTACATTAAAAGAAAATTTAATCTTATTTATCACTGGATTATTAGTTGCATTTATCATAGGAATATTTATGTTTTATTTTGGCAAAAAAGATTCAAAAAAGATGTTGAGGATGCCATTTATGCCGTGCTTCTTACCAGCAATTATAGGTTATATAGTATGCATAGTTTAGAAACGGGAATAATAGTATCGATTGCTGCCTTTTTCTTTTTTAGCTTTTTGACTTTCACTTTTCTTAGAGAAGGTAATATATCAAAAGAAATAATCAATAAGTTTGAACAAGAGAAAAAGAGTTATCAGGTTGGCGTGGATAAGAACTACAACCCAGAGCGTAGTTTTAATTTATTAAATATAATTATGGAGGGTTTAGATGATGGAAATGTTGAATAGTAAATTAGTTATATGTGAAGAAAAAAGTATAAAAAATACATTGCTGTATATAAAAAACATAAATGTAAATGTTGAAAGTTATGAATCAAAGATACTTTCTGAAGATAACATAGAAAATCTGATTAAGTATCAGATAGCCTATGAAGGAGAAAATAGAATTTTAAAATACGATGTCAGCAATACCATAAGTCTTGGAGAGTACTTGAAACAATATAAATTGACTAAGAGGGATATTTGCAGAATTCTATTTGCAATTGATGAAATTTTGTTGAGCATTGAGAATTATCTGCTTTCTGAAAATTCTTTAGCACTTGACTCAAAACTCATAAGAGTATCAAAAAAGAAAAATGGCAACATAAGTTTAAAGTTTATAGCTATACCAAACTATAATTCTAGTTTCTCTTTTGAGTTGTCAAAGTTTTTGATTGGGATTCTTAGGCATGTCGATGTAGAAGATAGAGAGGCGCTCACTCTTTCTTATGGACTATTTGTGAGAAGTTCTAAAGACAATTACACTATGAATGATTTAATGGAACTAGTTGACAAAGTTTATACTAAGGAAGAAGATGAAAGTATCAACATAGATGAATTGATAAAATATGACGAAGAGATGGCAAGTGAAATTGCAGAAGACATTGATGAAAATGAAAAAATTGAGGAGTTTGAAGAGACTATGTCAAGAGAAAATGTCTTGAGTAATACGATTGCCTCTAGCGATGAAAATAGTTTAATTATAGATGCAAAAACTAAAGGTATATTAAGTGAGAGTCTGTTAAATGATTTTGATAAAGAAGATGAAAAGATAATTGAAGCAAACAGAAAACCATTTGCATTAAAAGGCAAGAAAGCACTTAAAGGTCACATTAGTTTGGGGATTATCGGATACATACTAGCACCAGTTGTTGTGATTGCACTGCCAATTTTATACTATTTTATATATGCATAGGTGAATGTCATGAGTATCAAAAAGTATGCCGCAAGCATTTTGTTTTTAATAATTATTATGTTTGGAAAAGTATATGCTTATACAAACTCCAATTACACATCGTTTGAGTCTGCGTCATCGTCTGGTTATTCTAAGGTAACAAGTGACGTTTATTTTAATCAATTAATGGAGCTTCAAAATGTAAAAGTAAAGTTTACACAAGATGAAAAGAATTATATATTTCATATAACTGGCAGTTCATCATTAAATGTATATAAGGATGTGGTGGTTACTTCTATACGTAGCAGTTCTGGTGCGGTCGCACCTATGCTATATAAAACAGCTAATTTTGGAAATAATATGTATGTGGAAGAGTCTAGTAAAACACCATTTGCTGATTTTACAGGGACACTGAATTCAAGTTCTACTGTGAAAGTTGGAAGCACTATAATTGACCATTTTGAAGAAAGATATAATGTAGATTCGGAAGGACATAAAAAAAACTACACTTCTGATAGTAGTGGAAACGGAGACAAATATTTTATCCCTAACTCTCTTAGAGATTATTTGAGCACAAGAACTTACAATTTTCGATATTCGACGAAATATCCTTTTAAATCCAACAACAATGGTATAGGAGTGTCAATTCTTCAGAACTCGTCCAACTGTACTTATAGTCGAAATGATGTGGTGCAAGACGGCAATAAATGTATAGATTATTGTTATTTTAATGTAAATACAAAAATATCAATTAATAAAAGCTATATTGATGATTACAGGTATGTTTGTTTTGCGCAAACTTATACACTTGCAACTAGTAGCTCAAACAGTTCACTCTCTGCATCTGTAAGAGGAATTTCTATATGCACGCAGACAATTGATTTGAAAGAATATGCAGAGTGTAATCATAATTGGAGTATACACATAGAAGATAAAACAAATCACTATAAGTATTGTGAAAATTGTGAGTGGAAAATCACTGAGCCACATGAACTTTTGTATGAATATGATGGAATAAAACATAATGTATGCATCTGCTCATACATTGATAAGGTAAATTATCAATTTAAAATTCATGATGATTTTATTGAAGAGGTTATAGAAACTTTAGATACGGATGCCGAATATATAAAATATGAATTTCAACACAAAACAGGATATAAGTTTATGCATTATGATGTGTATGAAAAGAGATTTGTTTCGGATGTCAATTTATCGACTATTAGCAATGCATTGAAAACTGTATTTATAGCAACTACATCTGAATTGGCAGATCGAACAAGTATTTTATCACAAATTTACGAAGCAAAATATGAACCAATAAAGTTTACAATTTATTATAATAATAAAAATAATAAGCAAATAGAATTAGACGAGACAATAGATCCTCAAATAATTGAATATGATGAAGTCGCATATTTGAGAAACAATATACATTGTGTCGGCTATTTGTTTAAAGGATGGAGTTTTGTTGAAGAGGGGGACAGTGTAGATTTGTTGCCGCATTGCGAGATGACTAATTATACAGCGACTGATGGATATGAAATAAATTTATATCCAGTATATGAAAATTTAAATTTTAAAATAGTATATTCTGCGGGAGGAGGTCATTTTTCTGATGGCAGTAAATATAAGGAAGTAGATTATACATACTATGACGACAGTGAACTGGAAAAAGTTTTTTCTAATGATAGTGCATTATATTTGAAGTGGTATGTTGATGATAAAGGAAATAAATTTTCAAATATGTCTGACGTTAAAAATTATGTTGAAAGAAATGGTGCCGAGAATATTACCCTTAATTTATTTCCGATTTTTGGAAGGACAGAAGTTGGAGGCTCTGGGAGGACAAATGGAGGTGGACCAGGTGGAAATGGTTCAGGTGGAAATGGCGCAGGAGGTTCTGGTGGAGTTGGACCGGGGTATGATGTGTTGCCTAGCGAAAGTTATGATAATCAAAATTCTGATGACGAAAATATAAGTTCAGAAAACAATTATTTCCCTTATATAGTTCCATTTAGTAATAGTGAAATCGCTAATAGTAGTGAAGAAGATGGCGAAAATGAAGAAAATGTTACAGATGGAGCTGTGATAGCAACATTATCATTTATCATTAAGGAAGATACGCCAGATGTGAATCAATATAGCAAATGGAATGTATTGTTATTATTTATAAAAAATAATTTATTTATTTGCGTTTTTGGCGGGATAGCACTTTTGCTTCTATTAATTATATATGAAATAATAATAATTAGCCGTTTTAGAAGAAGTTTTAACACTCTTAGGGACTAAATACAATAATGCTTTTTTTTACATTTTATGATATAATATTTTGGTACATTTTTTAGCGGCAAGATGAAAAAGTATTTATTTAAAAAGAGGTTAAGCATGAAAAAATTTTTAGGTTTAGTATTAAGTATTTTATTAATTTTATCTGTAGTTGCTTGTGGAAATAATGGTGCTTCTAATTCTGCATCTGCAGGTAACAATGGAGGAGCAAAAGTGAAAAATCCAAAGATTGAAATTTCTGTAAAAGATTATGGCAAGATGCAGTTTGAACTTGATCCAAGTCAAGCACCTATAACTGTAGAAAACTTTTTGAAACTCACAAATGATGGCTTTTATAATGGTTTGACATTTCATCGTATTATAAAAGGCTTCATGATACAAGGTGGTGACCCACTTGGCACTGGATACGGTGGATCAGAACATAAGATAAAAGGTGAGTTTTCAAATAATGGTGTAAATAATACTATTAAGCACGAGAGAGGAGTAATCTCTATGGCTAGAAGTATGGATCCTGATTCTGCAAGTTCACAATTTTTTATTATGCATGAAACAAATAGTCATCTTGATGGTGAGTATGCAGCATTTGGACATATCTTAAGTGGCATAGAGATAGTAGATAAGATTTGTGATGATATTCCAGTTCAAGATGGAAATGGAACAGTATCAAAAGTTGACCAACCTGTTATTGAATATATTAAAGTGATAGAGTAGTTTTTGGAAAAAGCTGCTAAAAAAAGAATATATTGTTTTGATTTATTAAAAATCATTTCAATACTTATAGTTTTCATGCATCACATAATGATGGATTTGTATATAGTCCATCCGATGCATGACTTGAAAATACTTGAAACTTTAATCATAAGACCAAATATGAATCTGGGTATGATTGCCTGTGGTCTATTTGTCTTAATATCAGGAGCCACATTGGCACTTAGTGGAAGGGAAGAAGAACCAATAGCTTTTTATAAAAAAAGGCTTATAAGGGTTCTTATTCCCTTTTATATTGCTTATATAATGTATTTTATAATTAGAGTACTGACATATAATACTATATTTATATATGGCGGCGTACCTAAGTGGAGATTTATATTTACTATAATGGGTATGGATGAATACTTATCAGCAAATGGGATAAGGACCTTTACTCTTGGAATAGGAGAATGGTTTCTTGGATGTATAATTCTTTGTTATCTTGTGTATCCGTTTTTGTTTAAAGCTCATAAGAAAAATAGATATTTAACTTTCATTTTAATGACTATATGGTTCCTATTTATAAATTTCAACTATAGTAAGTTTAATTTTGTCATACCAAGCCATATGAATTTCTTGAGTCAAGTTTACAATTTTAACTTGGGAATTGTGCTTATAGATAAAGAAGTATTAGTGAAATTAAAAAAATGGTTACTTGTCATAACCATTCCTATAATTTTATTTTTATATTTTTATATGCCGTTTATTATGATACCGGATAATATAAAGACGACCATAGCATTAGTTGCGATATTTATAACTTTCTATGAGATGGAAAATGCCATATCAAGTTTTAAGTGGCTTAAATCATTTACAGTATTCTTTAATATGATCTCACTGGAGATATATTTAGTTCATCATTTTGTAATTTACCAGGTAGACTACATTCTTGGATACAGACGATTGAACGGAGTGGAAACCCTTGCGGTTATAGTTTTTGACCTCATAGTGACTATTATTCTTGCTATAGTGGTAGAAAAGTTAAGCGGAAAAGTGTATGGACTTATGAATAAAAGCAAGAATTAGTGAAAACACTATACCAAGTGATGTGAGAATAAGTATAGAGATGATTGAGTTGTGAGCAAGTGTTACTCCAACTATAGGTGGAAGATAAGGAATTATAAAAACATTTGTCACAAATACAGATGGCACATGATATGCCAATATATACAAACTATTTTCTCCAAATATTCCAAAGAGGTTGCTGATTAAAGGAATTTTACTCAGTGGAAATGAGAAAATAGCAAATATAAAGAAACCAAGTACGGCATCAACATACATGAGGAATGCATTTTTGTAATCGCGAGCATTTAAGTCTATGCGACCATTATACATTGATAGTATGTACCAAGAAGTAATAAATACAAATAAAAGTGCTATGACTATTATAGTAGAGAATACTGTTGTAGCAGTATTCTTTTTTATTTCAGTGATAGCGGCTGGAACATATTTGCCAAGTATCTTGCCGAGAAATACAAAACCGAGACAGAAACATGCTATCTCTACATTGAACGGAATTCTTGGCAACTTATAATATCTTGCATATAAGTATGACTTATACATTATTAGTGCAATTATTAATAAAGTTAGTATAGCAATGAAACCATATTTTTCATTCTCGCCATTTTCATTCTTGTCGAAGATTAAGAGTTTCATTTTATATGATAGGCATTCAATAACTTCAAAAGTAGTCATAGCGACAAAGTAAAATGTCAAAAACCAAAGTGGAAGGTTAATTGCATTTACTGGATCACCTATACCACGGAACATAACAATCACTGCTTTCATTTTTTGCTCCATGGATGGAGAAGGAATAAAAATTAAAGATATTATGTAAAACACAAAATACGGTATGAGAGTTCCTTTGATTCTCTTTATAATTATAGAGGATAGTTTTGTATTTTCATCAATGTGAGAAAGTATTCCACCTATTATTAAAAATGCATGCATATGAAAACTGTATATAAGAACTAAAGTTCTTGAGTCATATTCAAAAAAAGGAAGGTGACCGATAACCACAAGAGTTATAAGTAGACCTTTCATTACATCAATATACAGGTTTCTTGTTTTATTATTCATAGTGATATTATACAATATTTTACAAAAAAAAATAATTAAATTTTGATATTACTTGATATATGTAGTGTGATAGGGTATAATTTACGAGTTGGGGGGAAAAAGGAGAAAATATGAATTTTAAGAAATTTTTGTTATTTTGTTTGTTTACTTGTTGGGTTACTACACTTTTTGCGTGTAAAAATGAGTTAAAGTCTGAAAATAGTGCTTCTATAAATGTAGAAACCAGTAATGATGAGAGTAAAGTTGTAGAGTTAGAAGCACCTGTTTTGAAAGTAGACTCTGTAGACATATCAGATGTTGAAGGTGGTAAGACTTATCAAACTATAAGATATGCAGTTGTCACATGTAAAAACAATCAAGCTTTACAAGAATCGCTTGATACATTAAATGCAAATATGAAAAAAGATGCAGAAGATTTTAAGGTCAACAATAAGGACGGGATAAGAGATTTTATAAAAGAAACTCCAGACATGCAAGATGCAGAGTATTCACATACATCTGATATAGCGATTACAAGAAATGATAATAAGTACTTAAGCCTTACGGAATTTGTATATGTAAATACTATGGGGGCGCATGGAAATTATGTGCAGAATGGACATGTATATGATGTGGAAACTGGAAATAAATTAGGTTTATATGATTTTGTAAAAGATAAGGAAGAATTAAGAAATTATTTAAAAGAATGGGTAGATAACAACAAGGATAGTATGGGTTTATTTGACGAAGCGAAAGATACTATAGATGCCTACATAAATGGAGAATATGAATTACAGTTTTATATTGATAATAAATTGACAATTATATTTCAAACATATGATGTAGCTCCTTACGCAGCAGGTCTTATAGAGATAGGTTTAGATGATAAATTGCTAAAGGTGAAGCTGTAATGATATTTGACAAATTGAAAAAAACTAAAACTGAATATAGTTGCTTTTATGACAGTGAGTTTAATGCATATGATGATGGTAAAAATCTAAACATTCCACAGGAAGTTGTATCTATAGGTGTTTGTATAACAAATGATAAGGGCGTAATTATAGAAAAGTTTTACTCTCTTATAAGTTTAAAGGCGGCA
>JAFXWR010000264.1 GCA_017542725.1 Lachnospiraceae bacterium
AAATCTATTAAAAATAGATTAAATTACACAAAATCATCAGCATTATCATCATCTTCATCTGTATCGACTGCCATATATTCTCTACTAGATACCCTATTCTTTTGTCTCTGTTCTTCTACATGCTCAGATAACAATTCCTTAACTTCTCTAGCATGACAAATGTTTCTAAGTTCAAAAGTATGTAAACTCTTATCTGAGGTTCTTACAACAATAGTACCAAGTCCTAATAATCTTTGCTTTAAAGATTGTACTAATTGTAAGTCTAAAATCCTATACAACCTTACCTCATTTTCTACTAAGTTTAAAAGTCCACTCTGTACAAACAACCTTTCGTTATTCATAGAATACTTTGTAAAACTGATAGGAAAACCCCACACATGCCGTCTATCTATCCATAACATTTCTCCTTCATCAAAAAATGTTTCGGCTTTCTTGTTCAACAAAGATGCTAATACAGTCAGCATAAGCATAACCGCAATTACAAAACATAAGGCTGCTAGAAAAATTTTTAAAAATGCTGCCATAACCCCTCCTAAAATACATTATATCTATAAAATCTCATTTTATATTTTTATCTTATGTAGATTTCAGTTTGTAGTTTAATCTTTTAAATTTATTATAATATAAATATTATAACATAACAACTGAGATATTTTCTGAACTTAAATTTAATAACTGAACTTTAAAAAATATGCCTTCGATTTTCACAATCTTTCCGCTATGGCTTTGACTATGTTTACAGTTATACCATTACCCGCCTGCTTATACAAATTGGTTTCCGTACTCACAAACGCTGCTTTATCATAATAATCATCAGACCATCCTTGTAACCTAAAACACTCTTTAGAAGTTAAACGTCTAACAATAATATAATGCTTTTCCTTCGCATACCAACGTGCATAATAAACCTTATCTTTTACTTTTATCTCTATTAAATCACCTTGATACTCTAAATTATTCGGTAAAGCATAAAACATCCTAGAATCTCGCATAAGCGAGCCTGCTACTTTAGTAGCATCATAAATGCGGTCTTGTTCGTAATACTGTGTTCCACCATTACTTTTCTTTTCACCTATACCACAAATCACCGTAGGGTTTAAGGCTATTTTAGGAGCATTACTACTTCCTATACCATTTCCTTTTTTCCCTACCCCTGCACTTAAAGTCGGTGATAGACCATTTTCATCATAAATATTACCGTTCTGTCCTTTTGCTGGAAAACAATTACCTAATTTCTTTACTGAAATGTTATCTTCTCCACTATATCTCTCGAAAGGAAATATTTGTCGTTTACCTCTTTGTCTAAGATGTCCAACAGTATACACTCGTTCTCTATTTTGGGGTACCCCTGCATATTTTGAGTTGAAAACTGACCATTCTGCATCATACCCAAGTTCATCCATTGCAAGGAGTATGGCAAGGTAGTCAAATCCTCTGTTGCTGCTAAACATTCCTTTAACATTTTCGTAGATAATCCATTCGGGTCGATTTTCTTCTTCGATTTCCCCAAGGATTCTAAATATTTCTTTAATAAGTCCTGACTCACCATCTAAGCCCTCTCTTGCTCCTGCTAAACTAAATGACGTACAAGGCGCACCAAAGCCCCAACATGATGCTTTTGGCACTTCTATACCTTTTACCTCTCTTACATCTCTCTTATACCATTCTCCGTTTAAATACTGTGGCTTTAATATCTCTAATTGTCTATCTTTAAAACTTAATTCAGCTAAATCTCTACGTTGTTTCTCTGTAATACAATGCATAGAAATATAGCTGGCAACAGCATGGGTGTCATATTCGCAAAAGCCAATACACCTATGTCCTGCCAGCTCCATACCTCTTCTAAAGCCACCTATTCCTGCGAACCAATCAATAAATTGCATATCAACTCCTAAGTACTAACTATTACTGCTCCTGTTCTACAACCAAGCTAAGTTGTCCACAAGCAGCTCCAGCCTTAATCTCTTCCTGTGTAGCAATTGCTACACCATAATCGTAACCATTCTCTTTTAATGCTTCAATAATCTGTTCCATTATATTTACCTCACTTTCTATTGGTTAACATTGTCTATTACTATAACCACCGCCACCAACGGTACAGTTATATGCACTATAATCATAACTAGGACGTGAATATGTTGTACTACTATGTGTGGTAGTTACAGTTTTAGGCTTACTAGTACGCTTTTTAGGCGTTGTAGTCATAACTTGTGTTCTGTCTTTAGGACGATTACCCTCGATAAAGTATGAAAGACCTACGGTTTGCATCTTCTCTGCAACATCAGGTATAGTCTTTTCAATTATTTCCGGGCCACCACAACTTCTCGATTCACTATGCTTTGATATGACTTCAAAATAATTACCCTTTTGTAATAACATTATTGCAAATTTTTCTTCATCAGTTTTTGGATTAGTCAAACAAGCCCAATAACAATACAAATAATGATTGTTAGCTTTATCTAGTACAACTTTAATATATGCACTATGCCTACGTAATTCGGAAACTACTTCATCATACAATGTAGCTTTACTCTTTATGCTAACACCTTCTAAATCATAAAATCTAACTACAAATTTAAACACTAAAGGATTAACCACCTTTTGTTGCTTTAATTGATTTAAAATATCTGCTTTCTCCGCTTTAGTATTATACTTTGCTAACTTTGCCACTATATTTTTAAATTGGTAGATATTCTCTTGTGTCTTAGGTAAAATATAAGTAATGTC
>JAFXWR010000265.1 GCA_017542725.1 Lachnospiraceae bacterium
ACCAAAATACGAATACACAATCAATGGTAATATAGTTTCTTTTATATATTCAAAATTTGATGGTTGAAGACTTGATGATTTATCTATATTTTCAATTAAAGCACAAACAGTATCTAACAAAGATTTTGTATCTGTAATACCCATACTCTTTGCTTTTTCTTCAAAAACTTTTTGTACCGTATCCGAGTTGACAACCTCTTTTATTTTTGCTAAATATTCTACATTTGCCATAATAAACTCCTTATTCTTTCTTATGATTCAATAGGGAATATATCTTTCTTATATTTCACCCATTTATTTGCTATTAAAACCAAAGCGTCAAATACAGAATCGTCTATATTTCTATCTTGGTCAAAAGTAAAAATTTCATTCATTTTCTTATCAAACAAAGAATTCTCACCAGCACTCAATTTATAAAAACTCGTTGCTATAGGCAAATCCTTATATTTATCAAGAATTTCTACACAAATAATATTAAACAAAGTAGCATTCTCTTGATAAATAGTTTTCAAAAACTCTAAAAACTCATAAAACTTATCTGTAGCATCTGTATCTCGTTGACTTAATTCAGACAATTTATTTAATATAGTTTCACAATCACTTTCAGTAGCATAGGCATTGCCACCTCTTGTAATATTTAACTTCAAAATTTCAGCCGTCTTTAATGCACTTGGACTTAACAGACCACACTCTTTTGGTACGTCTTTTCCCATTGTAAGCAGTAAAGCATCAAGCAAAAGTCTATACAACTGAATTTCATACATTTCTTTTGCTTTGCTTACTTGCATATTTACTTTTAAAGTACTTGTTCTAAATATATTCTTTAACTGCATATCTGAGTTTAAAGTATAAGCAAAATCATCAATATTCAATGGTTTTGAATTACCCTGCTCTTCGTCCATAAAATTATCAGCCTGTATAATTGACAATACCTTATGATATAAAGACAAGGTATCTACACTATGTTGAGTGAGTATTTTATTATACTTCTCATAAAATTCTTGCTTAGTCATACCTATTTCTCCTTATTATGCTAATTTATCATACCAATAGTCTTTTGATAAATACTCACTTACATCTTTATCTGTACGCTTACTTAAATATAAAAGACTAAATAGATAACATACATTAGCCATTGAATCTCGCATCCTAGTACCTTCAAATATGTTCTTGCACTTTGATTGTACCCTTTCTGCCTTAACTCTTAACTTTGGAGTAATTGCTATGACATTATCAAATTCATGTAATACAACTGTAAACATCTCCGAACCATAAATTTGTGCCTGCTCCAAAATATTATCAAATAAAATCTCAGTACAATTCTCATATAATTGTTGTGCTGCGATATTCAACTTAGTAATATTTGCCTGTATTTTACTTTCGCCAACTAAGTCATACTTGTTATCAATATAAGTAATACCTAACTTTTTATCGCTTTCGGTATGTGATATTCCACTTACTTCTTCTAACTGTACTTTAGAGTCTGCCAAAATACTTAACAACTGATTAGGATTACTATATAAACTATTACCATTCTCTTGTAATAACTTAGCTAAAGTATAATTAGCTTTCACATAAGATTTATATTTAGCTAATGCTCTTTCATACTTTTCAACACTATCTGCACTAACTTTAGCTTTTTCCTTTTTATACTGCTCAAATTTATCATTAACTTTAGAGTTTTTATATTTATCCTGTATACGTTTAAAATACTGATTTAAAGGACTTCCATTATTATCAAGCTGATAACCATTCTGTCCAAATTTATCAGCAGCATTTTGACCCCAATTATCAAACCAAGTATCTACATTGAAGTCATACACTTTACTACGTTGCTTGATTTCTTCAACATCTGCAAAGAACGGACGCTTAACTTGTGTGCGTTCTATAATTGCCATAAGTTCATCAATAGTACCATTAAAACAAGTAATATGACCTAATCTCTTATAACGTGACTTCAATGATTCCATCAAATCTACTTGCTTATTAGCATAACTCTTTACAAGACAATTAAACTCTAATTCTCTAGGTGTCAATGCACACTGAGGAAAATTCATAGAGTTCATACAAAATACAATTTCTTGTATAGATGCTGATACCAAAGGCTTACTTAAAATACTAACCAAGGGTACATAATCAGGTTGTTGTGCTAATCTATACAATCTTTCAGCAGAAATTTG
>JAFXWR010000266.1 GCA_017542725.1 Lachnospiraceae bacterium
CAAAAAGATATTATGTTCCCATCATCAGTCAAAAGATATGATATAGTTGCTGTCGCAACTACCGGAGCATACAACTACTCTATGGCATCAAACTACAATCGCTTGCCAAGACCTGCAGTGGTGATGCTAAAGGATGACAAAGATTTTATCGTAGTAAAACCTGAGACATTTGAAAACCTCATTCAAAACGACATGTAGGGGCGAGCACTGCGAGCCCGCATAAAAAAGGACGACCACTGTCGTCCCTTTTTCTTTATACTAAATCTAAAATTTGAATTGCGTCATCTACATATCCCAAACATTTTTTATAGTTCTTTTCTTCATCAGTCAATCCTTTAAATCCTGCTCCATACTTCACTCCTATAAAATTAACATTTAGATTTATAGCTCCTCTTAAGTCGTGTTCCGTGTCACCTATCATACAAACTTTGTCATAATCATTTACTTTGCAATCTTCTATAGCAAGTCTCATTATGTCAGTTTTTGTCAGCCCCTTTTCGTTGATTGAACCTCTTAATGTATCAAAATATTTTGTCAAATCATAATAATCAAATAACGGAGTGACACATCTCATTAATTTATATGTCGCAAGCCCAACTTTATATCCATTTTCCTTAAGCGCCTCTATTACTTCTGGTATATTCTTAAATGGCTTAGCCTTTAAAAGTTCATTATCAATATAATACTGCCTATATGCCGTTGTCAGATCTTCTATTTCTTCATCTGACAAATCTGGATAATACCTATGAAACGAATCAATAACCGGCGGTCCAATAAATGTATTAACTTCTTCATCTGTAAGTTTTCTAAGCCCTGCTTTTTCAACTGTCCCAACTAGTGAATTAAGTATCGTCCTGGCAGAATCAAAGACTGTGCCGTCCAAATCAAATAATATTAAATCAAATTTCTTATTCATAACTCACCTACTTATGCATATGTAGTCACCTACACTTCCCCTTGTATTAAATTATTTTTGCTTTTTGGATCCTTTAGAACTTCAAGTTGTTTTTCCAGTTGACTTATCATATGGTTATAATATTTTATCTGTTCGCTTCCCTTTCGCTCCATCGGTATGGTTCTAAACATTTCAGGTAAAATTCTTATGCCATAGAAGTGTCTTAAATCTTTTTTTCTTTTATCAAAGTTTCCATTGTATGCAAGGTCAAATATTTCATCAAAAATCTTTTCAATATTTGCATTTTCTTTTAGAGAATGACTCATAGACCTTGCTATTATATAGGCTATGTTGTCCGCAATCTGGAGACCTGCCACATCTTCTTTTTTCTTTTTGACAGAAAAGTGCGTGTTGCAAAGTTGAAGAGCTTCGTCATTTATATATCCCACGCCCTTACTATTTGCAATGATTCTAAGGTAATCCTTCTTAAGCAAAAAGTCTGGACTCATATTCCACTTTTGGTCTTCAGTATTTCTCGCCTCATATATTGTCTTTCCAAAACCATTTCTATAAAACAGATAGTGTGTATAATTCTCTATGACTTTTTCAAGGGCTATGTTAAATGGATTGTCTACAAATGCAAAATCGGTTTTTTCATTTTTTGTAAATGCAGTGCCAAATAATTCATGCAACTCATCAAGTTTTATTACCGTAGCAAATACTACTCCTTCTACTTCACGAACTATTTTAATCAAATCCAAAAAGGCTTCTGGATATCTTTTTATATAGTCAGTTGCGTGAAAAACTCTAGAATCTTTGTCTTTGACATCTTTCCAAACTATATTTTTTAATTCGGTAAGTTTTCTCTCGATTTCGTTTTCTTTACTGATGTGACAAGCAAATCCACCTATGACAAAGATGTTGTCAACCGACTTACTTTCATCTAAATATAATGTATACTCATTCTCCATAATTTTCATTATTTTATATTAGCAATAATTCCTTTAACAAGTTTTTCGAATTTCACTGCAATTTTCGCCGCCGTCTCTCTCACATCATCATCACTGAGTTTTACTTTTGATAATCCTGTTCCCATATTTGTAATTACACTAAGTCCAGCAACTTTAAGTCCTGCATGTCTTGCTGCAATTACTTCTATAACAGTGCTCATACCAACCGCATCTACTCCAAGTTTTCCAAGTAATTTAACTTCTGTTGCTGTCTCATATGATGGTCCCTTTAATTGACAGTAGATACCTTCTTGAAGTTTAATTTTATTTTTTGTAGCTACTTTTTTTATTACCTTTATAATGTCTGGATCATATACATCTGTCATATCAGGAAATCTTGTACCAAGTTCTTCTATATTTTCTCCGATAAGAGGATTAGGTGCAAAGAATGATATATGATCTTTTATAATCATTATATCTCCTGGGCGAAATTTTTTATTTGGTGTGCCTGCAGCATTTGTCAAAATTAATTTTTTTACACCCATCATAGCAATAAGTCTTACAGGTCTCACTGCTTCTACTGCACTATATCCTTCATAAAAATGAATTCGTCCTTGCATTACAAGAACTTTTTTACCACCTATGGTTGTAAATACAAATTTTCCCTTGTGGTTTTGATTTGTTGCCTTTGGAAAATTTTTTATACTTGCATAATCAATCACCGCGTCGATCTTCAAATCATTTACAAAGTCACCAAGTCCCGAACCAAGCGTAATCGCAATCTCTGGAACATATGGTATTTTCTTCTTGATACTATCATATGCCTCCTTCAATATTTTATACTCTTTACTCATAATATCCTCCCTCAGTATATTTTTATAATTTTATTAATTAATACTTAAGTCCTACAATCACATTTTATTATAACACAAATTTGTATATTAAATAAACAATTTATAATTCTAAAATATTTTGACACATTTTTAATTTTATACTATAATAATATTATACAAAACAATAGGTTTTGTATGCAAAAAATCAAATGAAAGAAGGTAATTTTATGAATCTTAACACAAGTAAAACCATTTTAAAGGTTTTTGGTATTATTTCAATCATCTTTGGCGTCATAGGCATAGCAGCAGGAATTTTGGCTATAGCTGGTGGAGCTCTCATAGGTGCAGGAGCTGCTGCAGGTGAAGTTACTGCAAGTAGTGAGATGGCCGGTGGAGTTGCACTTTTAGGCTTTGGCGGTCTCCTTATCATAATCGGCTCTGTTATTGAGTTGCTTTCAGGAGTTTTCTCAGTTAAAGCATCAAATGACATTTCAAAAATTATGCCAGCATGGTGGTTTGCACTTATAAGCCTTGTTATGGGTGTTGTAAATATAATCGTTATGGTAGCTCAAAAATCTCAAGCTACAAACACTAGCAATATTATAAGTGCTGTTATAGGTCTCCTCATAAGCATTCTTATATTTGTTGCAGCTGAAACAATTAAAAAAGCAGCAGGAAAATAATTTAATTTTATTTTATTGCCCCACTTGTATGTGGGGTTTTTTTATTATATGATTGACAACTCTTTTAAACCAAAAATTTTAGATTCATTGAAAGGTTACACCTTGGATACTTTTTTAGGTGACCTAACAGCCGCTATCGTAGTGGCTATCATTGCCTTGCCTCTTTCTATAGCACTCGCCATAGCATCAGGTGTTGGTCCAAATGAAGGCCTCTACACATCAATTGTTGCAGGTTTTGTAATCTCGTTTCTGGGCGGAACAAAAATTCAAATATCAGGACCAACGGCTGCTCTATCTGGCATCATAGCTTCAGCAATATTAAAACACGGATTAGATACGCTTACAGTTGCAACTATCGTCGCTGGTGTCATACTTATAATTTTTAGTTTTTTAAGAATCGGCGTTTACCTTGCTAAGATTCCAAATACAATTGTAGTAGGTTTCACCGCAGGAATTGCACTCGGCATACTCGTAGGTCAGTCAAAAGATTTTTTTGGTGTTACCTATCTTAATGGTGCAAGACCTATAGGAAATATTGAAAAATTTGTTGAGTTTTTCAAAAATATAAATACTATTAATCCACAATCACTCTTGATAGGATTATTGTCATTTTTTATTTTAATTGCATTTCCTAAAATTTCAAAAAAAATTCCTTCTTCTTTGATAGCAATCTTAGTTTCTACAATCATAGTTCGCGTTTGCAATTTAAATGTTTTAAAAATAAATGATTTATATGCCATAAGTAATAAACCTATGACATTTCATGCTCCAAACCTCATACTGCTAAAAACTCCTGCAGTCTACACAATCGGCATAACTATTGCATGCCTAGTTGCTGTAGAAGCAATACTTGCTTGTAAAGTCTCTGATAAATTATCTGGTGACTACCATCACGGAAATGCAGAACTCATAGCACAAGGTGTCGGCAGCATCGCATCTGTTCTTTTAGGCGGTATACCTGCTACAGGTGCCCTTGCGAGAACTTCAGCGAGCGTAAAAAATGGTGCTAAAACACCTATTGCTGGTATGCTGCAGGCTGTCATACTTTTTCTTATACTAATCGGTCTCATGAAATATGTCGGTATGATTCCTATGTCAACCATTGCAGCTCTTTTATTTGTAGTTGCATCAAATATGTCTCAAATAAAAACAATTAAAGGATATATAAAAGACGGAAATAAAAAAGATATTGCAGTAATTTTTACTTGCCTTATACTAACATTTGCACTAAACTTAATGGTAGGAATCTCAGTCGCACTCATACTATGGATCTTACTTAACAAACTACTGTAGGGGCGAGTTCTACGAGCCTAATTATAAATAAAAAGGATTTAATTATGAAAAGAAGTAGCGGAATACTGATGCCAATTTTCTCCCTGCCATCAAAATATGGCATAGGAACTCTTGGCAAAGAAGCATACAATTTTATAGACTTTTTAGTTGATACAAAGCAAACTTACTGGCAGATGCTTCCTATAATGCAGACAGGCTTTGGCAACTCTCCTTATTCTGCCATGTCAAATTTTGGCGGCAATCCTTTTTTTATTGATTTTGATTTACTAAAAGATGATGGGCTACTCAAAGAATCTGACTACAAATTTTTAGAAACTGACACTAATCCAAGACGAGTTGACTATGAAAAACAATTTAATAATAAATATAAAATCCTAAAAATTGCTTGTGACAATTTTAAAAAGCTGTACAAAGATGAGTATGACCAATTCATAGAAAAAAAAGAATTCTTCAATGAAGACTATGCGATGTTTCTTACAATAAAAGAAAAATTTAATGGCGCTTCTTTCGATGTATGGCCAAATGAATATAAATTCCGTAACCCAGAAACTTTAGATAATTTTAAAAAAGAAAATTTTGAACTTGTAGATTTCTTCACTATTATTCAGTGTCTATTCTTTAAACAATGGTTCAAATTAAAAAAATACGCAAATAAAAAAGGTATAAAAATTATTGGTGACATACCAATTTATAGTGCATATGATAGCACTGAAGTGTGGTCTCGCCCTGAGATTTTCCATCTTGACCACAACAAACTTCCTATAGAAGTTGCTGGATGCCCACCAGACGGTTATACAGCACAAGGTCAACTTTGGGGTAACCCACTTTACAACTTTAAATATATTGAAGAAAAAGGATTTGAATATTTTATAGATAAATTCTCACATCTATTTAAACTTTATGATGTAGTGAGAATTGATCACTTTAGAGGTTTTGATTCTTACTATGCTATACCTTATGGAAGTAAAGATGCCACGAATGGAAGATGGGTAGAGGCGCCTGGAAAAAATCTTTTCAAAAAAGTTAAAGAAGTTTTCGGCGATGTAGAAATAGTTGCTGAAGATCTTGGATTTTTAACTGACTCAGTAAAAGACCTTTTAAAATTCACTGGCTTCCCGGGTATGAAAGTTCTTGAGTTTGCATTTAACGCTAACGACAAAGGCAATACTGAATATCTTCCACATACATATATAGAAAATAGCATTGCATACCTTGGAACACACGACAATGACACTTTTATGGGTTGGATTAATTCAATAAATGAAAATGACAAAAACTATGCTATAGAATATTTACATTTGAAAGATCCTATAAATTATTACAAAGAGGCTCTCAAGGTATTATTTGAGAGCAAATCAAACCTCGTCATAACTCAGTTCCAGGACTTACTTGGCACTGGAAGCATCGGAAGAATGAATGTGCCTTCTACTCTAAGTCCTATGAACTGGAGTTATCGGCTACTTCCTTATGAGTTAAACGACGAGGTCAAAAATTTCCTAAAAGACTTAACAATAAGCACTAGGCGTTGCTAACTTTCTTACTCACATAACTATAAATTATAAATAATAGTGCAAATCCCACCGCTGGCACTATTTGCACATAGTTAATTGATATAGCATTTGATGCCAAGGTCATAAGTGAAGATATCGCAGCGATACCGCAAAGTCCAAATACACCTGCGAGACTTATTATTACGCTTAATATTTTTGTATCAAACAATTCTTTTAAGTTTGCATCTAAGAGTGGAGTAAGTGGTCCTGACATAAATCCAATCAATGCAACATTCGCATATACAAGCCACACACCCTTATATGGCAAGAACAGCATAAAAATCAATGCTGACTCTAAAAATGCTAAAGTTTTTATTATCTTTTTAGTTCCAACTTTCTCAGCAACTATACCCATGCAAATTCTTCCAATTGTAAGTGCAAATGAATAAATCGCCGCTGTTGCTGCTCCCTCTATTACAGATATTCCTTTTTGTTCAACTGCTATAGTTGCAGCCCAAGCCATAAATGCACAGCCCGAACCAATTGACAACGTAAAGCAAAATAAAGTAAGCAAAACTTTTTTCATTTTCAAAACTTCTATTACCTTTATATCGCTCGACTTTTCTTCTTCTGTTACAGAGTGCATGCTGAGAATGTCTTTATCTATTGTCTCTCTCTTTTTAATCCAATACTTTTTCATAAAAGAAAGAATGATTATAACTACTATTGTTATAACTAATGAAATGTTAAAGCCGTTTCTATATGAAGGCGTATATAAGAGTGCAAATGTCATAAGCATTGGCGCAGCTGTCGCAGTCAATCCCCATACCGCATGCATAAATGATACCCATTTAGCGTCATACGCTTTTACCACATAGCTATTTGAATTTACATCAATGATTCCGTTACCTAAACCAAGGATTGCTGAAGCAGCAAAAAGCATTTGAATACTTATCGCATTTGCATAGAGAATCATACTAATTGCATACAATATAAGACCTAAAATGCTCGTGAGGTTAGACCCCAGTTTCTGTCTTATTCTAAATGTCATTAGACTTGAAAGTCCTGATGCGATACTTGTAATTGTAAATATAATTCCAATAGCAGCTGCATCAATATTAAGTTCAGATGCCATATGTGGCCATATACCACCAACCAATGAACTACATAATCCGTAGACTCCAAAGCAGACATAGATCATAAACATGAATGTTTTAGTCATGACTTTCTCCTTTACACTTTTGCTTTCCTATTTGCCCTATAGACAATATAAGAAAATATTAAAAGTAATATTATCGCAATAGTAATTATATATACCTGTATCACATCTATTCCAAAAAATCTTACAACAAGAGTGGCACAAAACGAAGAAATACCTATACCTGTAAGGCTAAATATAGAGCAAAAACTCAAAATTTCTCCCACATTGTTTTCACCAAAAAGGTCTTTTAAGTAATGATTAAGGAACGGTATGATAGGAGATATTCCTATACCTAAAATTGCTGCATTTAAATATAAGAAATGTATATTTGTCGACTTAATGAACATAGTTCCAATTCCAACGATAGACAAAATAATTCCAAATAACACAACGCTCTTAGTTTTAAAACTGCTTGCTACAAAACCTAAGATTACTCTTGTGATAGTTAAAGTTGCAAAAAATACTGTCGCCAAGTTTGCACCTTCTATTACAGATATATGTCTCTGCTCCACAAATATAGTTGCAATCCATGTATTCAAAAGTCCATTTAATGCATTTCCAAAAAAGAAACAAATCATAACTATAAGTGCTAAATCTATCTTTATAATGTCTGTAAACTTCTTGTTGCTTGTCTTCTCTTCTTCTGACACCGAATGAAGTTCAACTATTTCTTTTGCAACCTTGTCCTTATTTGCCATCCACTTTTTTTTCATAAATCGCATCAAAATAAATACAACTATTATAATAATCGCGCCTATTGCAAAACCAGCTCTATAATTATTTAAAAACGAAATGGAAAATGCCATTATCATAGGTCCTATGGAAGAACCAACTCCCCAGCATGCGTGAAGCAATGATACTTTTTTTGCATCATATGCTTTTATGACATAGCTATTTGCACCTACATCAACTATTGCATTTCCTATACCAAGAATTATAAATCCAATGCCAATAATGTATATATTTTGTGCCACATAATACAAAATTAAGCAAAGTGCCATAAACACAAGCCCAATTGAAATTGTAACGTTGGTGCCATACTTTCTTCTTATCTTGTATACAAAAGCACACGCGATTCCTGATGTGATATTGCAGAGTGTTGAAACTACACCAAGAAGTGCAACCGCTGCACCGATATCTTCAGCAACTTTTGGCCAAACACTATTTAATAGATTTCCCGACAAGCCATATAATACATAGCTTACAAAAACCACAAATAGAAAATTATACATTGACATATTCATTCCTCCACGCTTATTTTATAATATTTATTTAATTATATCAACAAAAATAGTAATAATAAAAGTTGTACCTTTCTCTTCTATGCTATCAACTTCAACTTTATAACCCAGATAGTCAGCAGAGCTCTTTACAACAGCAAGCCCTATGCCAAAGTGACCATCTTCGCCTTTATAGTAGCGAGTAAAAATATTTTGTATATTCTTAGCATCTATACCCTTTCCGTCATCCGTAACCGCTATAACATACTGGGGCTCGCTGTGCGAGCCCGCTTTTTTTAGTTCAATTACTACCTGTGATTTTGCATACTTAATTCCGTTGCTTAAAAGATTTTGGATAATGCGAATCAACAACTTCCTGTCACTATTCACCAAGCCCTCATCATCTAATTCATTTTTAAATATTATCTTCTTACTTTCATCTATAACTTTAACTGTCTCTACCTGCTCACTTATCAACTCAACTAAACTTAACTCTTCATTATTTCCTTTATAAGTATCATTATCAAAACGACTTAAAACTAAAATATTTTCAATCATTTCTTTTAATTGGTTTCCAGTTCTAAGTATCACTTCGCATGCTTTATTTTTATCTTTTATAATTCCCGCCTTCAAACCATCTGCATAACCAAGAATAGATACAAGTGGCGTTCTCAAATCATGTGCTACATTTTCATATATGGTATTCTTTCTGTTTGTCTCAACATCTATTTTTTTTTGCATGTTGATAAGAGACTGTCTAAGAGATTCAAGTTCTGTAGTTGATATATTCTTATCACCTATAGTAACTCCCTTTCCAATCACATACTCTTCTGACTCTTTTGAAAGTTTTATTATAGGCTTTGTCAAATCTTTTGCTACTAGATAAACTGTAAGTATAACTAATACCAGCACTATAAACTGTATCAACAGAAGCTGCCTTGAACTTTCTCTAAGCAAATTTGATTTGCCAGTCAATTCTTGTATGACCACAAAATATTTTTCTTTTATATTAAGCGAGTTGCTTGTTACATAGACATTTGCTATATACTCTTTACCATTAAATGTTATATTTGTGAGCGTCCCCTCTTCTAGCTCATAATCACTCAAAAGTGAAGATAAAAATGAAAGCATTTCTTTATCTATATATATGCTATTATCAAAAAGCGAAACTTCATTGTAGTTGCTATCAAATACATAAACCTGTGTGTTGTTACCCTGATTTACAAGATGTTCTGATGGCTTTAATGTAAATTTTTCTTCATCAGAATTTTTAAAGTTATCAACCTGTGTAACGACATCGTTATATGCTTCGTTTAACTTTTCTCTAGCATTATCCTTTACAAACCTATCTATGGAAAAATAATTAATCAAAAAAGTGGCGACAGCAAAAATCACCACTATTTGCACAATAGGCCAAAATATTTTACTAAATATTTTTTTTGTTTTCTTATTTGCTGCTCTTTCCATCAGAAAGTCTATATCCTACTCCCCATATCGTGTCTATGCTTATCTTGGCTTTGTTCTCATCAAGTTTTTTTCTAAGCCTTTTTAAGAGGTCATCTATTACTCTGTTGTCATCTTCTTCATATCCCCATACATCTGCAAGTATGTCTTTTTTAGTAACTGCTTCTTTCTGTTTCTCAAACATATAGACCAAAAACTTATATTCTATATTTGTAAATGATACCTCTTTCTTATTTATAACTACTTTCATCGCACCTGTATCAATGGTTACATTTGAATATTCAAGTATCTTCTTTGGCTTCTCAACTTTTTTAACTTGTCCTCTCTCACTTCTTCTTAAAACATTTTTCACTCTTGCCACAAGTTCAAGCGGCATAAATGGCTTTACTATATAATCATCACTTCCATCATTGAAACCTCTAACCTTGTCAACCTCTTGATCCTTTGCAGAAACTAAAATTACTGGCACCTCGCTCTTCTCTCTTATCTTTGTGAGCGCTTCAAAACCATCCATTCCAGGCAGCATTATGTCGAGTGTTATGATGTTTGGTTCTTTTTTCTTAACAGCATTTAAGAGTTTCTCCGCAGTATCAAATGTCTCTGCTTCAAAATTATCATTTTCAAGATACATCTTTATAAGCTCTGATATATTTTTATCATCGTCACAAATATATACTATCTTTGTAGTTTGCTTTTCATCCATATCACTTACCTCTTAATTTTGCATTGTATTATTATGAAAGTCCTGGTACTTCGCTAATTACTTTTGGCTCAATTCCTTGAACTTGTGAAAGTACCTCTTCATTTACAAGTCGACCACCTAATATAGGGTCAAACAAGAGTTTCGCTCCTCCTAATTCTTTATAGCCAAGATATACAGTTCCCATCATTGGTCCTTCTTCTTGTAAGTAATAATAATTTCCTCTATATTTTATAAATCCAGTTTGCATTACACCTTCTCTATCAAATACATAGTATAACCCTCCTAATGAAACTGAACCATTTACTGGTATTTCGCGATCGCCGTCACTTAAAATATATGTTCTGCTTGCTGTAATAGGATCAATTCTCCAACTTCCACTCCAATGACCATCTATAACACTTGGAGCTGCCTGACTTGCAGCATATATTTCTCCTACTTTATCGCTTACGCCAATCAACTCACCATAATCATGATGAATGACATATTCTTTTCCATTCATTATTACATTGTTAAAAATTAATGAGCCATAGTCTATTGATTTTGGGTCCTCATTAAATAGGTATGTGCTACCATAGAAATTATTAAATCCATACACCATGTAACCTTTGCTATCAAATCCATAGTATCTTTCTTTTTCGTCACCAATGTCTATTTTGAAAATACCATCTGCATATTTTTCTGACATTGAACTCTTAGGATCATATCCATAATATGACCAACCTACTAAATC
>JAFXWR010000267.1 GCA_017542725.1 Lachnospiraceae bacterium
AATATTTACATATTTAGTTATCTTTTCATTCGGTATTGTCTCTGTCAATAATTGGTAGGCGATGCTCTTACCATCGCTTGGAACATCGACAACACTAGCTGCTGCTGGAGCAATGTTTTGAGTGACCACCTGATTTGCTCTTGTTGTCGGTGGTATATACTGTGTAGTGGTCACTATCTGTGTAGTCGTCTCTACATTTTTAGTTGTTTCTTCCTTTAACTCATCACTCTTCACTTGGTTTTTTTTTTCATCTTTTTTCATTACTTCACCCATAGTTGGCCAATAGCATCCCTCTACATTAACATAGCGACCATCTATAGTTTCGTCGTAAACTCTTAATCCATCTTTGCCAACATAGTAAAAACCTATTTTCTTTTGTCCATCTTCTCCATAGAATGTAAACTCAATCCATTCATTTCTGGCCTTTTTACCAGTAGCATCCACATAATATTTATTATCAACCCAATCATTGGTTACTTTCTTTCCATCATCGCCAACATAATATGTATCATCAATCCACATATTCTTCTGCATTTCACCATTTATATAGAAGTAATCTGCATCTGCAGACCAATATCCTTCAAGGTGAACTATTGGCTTTTCCTCACTTGGTGCTGTCTCTGATACAGTAGCAACTGCAACTGTTGTTTCAACTTGTACTGACTCTGCAACCTTAGCTGTCTTATTACTCTTCTTTCCATTTAAAAACGAAAAAAGTAGTGCCACAATTATAACGATAGGGCAAATTATCATTATAGGAGACAATTTTTTCTTTGCTGGTGCACTACTACTTACATTACCATTTGCACTTGCACTTTGAGCAGCATTTTGATAATTATACGATTGATAATTTTGTACACTTTGCTCTGGCTGATACTGTTTAAATCCAGTACTTCCAGCCATCATAGTCTTATTGTAATCTACATTTCCGCCATTAGATCTTGGCAAATCATTTGACATAACGGTCTTATTATAGTCAACTTTTCCTTGATTTCCACTAATAAGTTGTCCGTTGGAATCGTGCTGTGCACCGCAACCAATACAAAATCTTGCTCCATTTTTCAATTCTCTACCACAATTTTGACACTTCATATAATCATCTCCTATACATACTTATTGCTTTGGAACATAGTTTCTAGAATCTCCTGATTTCACATCTGCTCCAGGAATATATATTCCATCTTTATCTACATAATATCCATCTGGCGACAAAGTATCTGTCAACTTAGCACCATCAGGTCCAAGATAATACCAAACTGTAACTTCTTGATTCGCTACTTTCTTTTTGAATTTATACCACTCATTCTTAACCTTTTTTCCGCTTGCATCAACATAGTATGTGTCATCTATAAGTTTGTTTTTTACTTTTCTACCATCGCTACCTACATAGTAATCTCCAATCCACTGATTAGTTTGCATTGTGCCATTCCTATAAAAGAACTCAGCGTCATTTGACCAATAGCCATCAGTAGAATCAAAATCCGATACGACATTTCCATTTTCAGCAGCTTGCACAGTTGTCTCTACCTGCATAGTTGTCTCTAATACTACATTCTCAACTTTCTTTTTTCTACTTTTGTTAATTACATTAATAACTACTACAAGTATAACTATAAAAAAAACTATTAACAAAACTGGTGATAACTTCTTTTTTTGTTTTTTATTTGCTTTATTCACATTAGGGTTAAATGATTTTGCACTTGGTGCATTGCCTTGAGGTAAATCGTTTGCCATCATTGTCTTATTGTAATCTATCTTATTTCCTTGAGGTAAGTCATTTGCCATCATTGTCTTGTTATAATCAACTTTACGACTCTGCTGAAAATCATTTGCCATGACAGTTTTATTATAATCAACACCGCTACCTTTTGATATATCATTTATCATTATCGTTTTATTGTAGTCAACTTGATTATTTTTAGCGACTAACTGACCATTTGAATCGTGCTCTGCACCACATGATATACAGAACCTCGCTCCATCAGGCATCACATTTCCACATTTTTTACAATTCATATTGCAATCTCCGTTACTCTTCAATTTCTACATATACAAATGATAAATTATCAAATGCACCATTTTTGTAAACTGCATCCTTTATAGATTTTGGCAATTTTTGCAAATCAACTCCAGTTTTATTTTCTTTTTCATCTTTTTCTTCTTTTTTTTCTTTATTATTTGTGTCCTTAGACGAATTACTTCCGCCGCTTATTTCTACTGTTTTATCCTTGTCTTCTAAAACTCCATCTTTCTTCTTATTAGTTATTAGTTCAGTCAATATTTTCTTGTCACAATATTTATACACTCCATCAGAACATAACAAAAACTTCATTCCAGATTTTACAAATCCATTCATAGTGTGTATGACTACATCTTCTATAGTACCAAATGCATTTGTAAGTCTTCCGTAATTAGGATTGTTCTTTACTTGGTCTATAGTTAAACCTTCTATTCTTGTTTTATCATTTTCCCATACATCATCAAGCGTGAGTGCGACCAATTCATCATTAATCACTTGATATATGTGGCTATCTCCAGCCCAAAATATATTGTAGACATTCTCATATATTGCTATCATGACAAGTGTCGAACCAGAGCTATGACCTTTTGCAGTATATGAAGAAAATATTTCATGATTTGCATCAAGTAAGCATTTTTTTATATCTTCAAAAAACACATTTGAATCATATTCCTTGTCAAATTGTTTTTTAGCGGCAATTACTTTTTCCATATCCAATTCAATATATTTCGCAATATAACGAACAATTGTGTCAGATGCGTTTTTACCATTTTCGTATCCACCCATGCCATCAGCAACTACAAAAACAGCACAATTGTCTTTTTCGTAAGCATATATTGAGTCTTCATTTACATTTCTCTGTAGTCCACTATCTGTAAAAGTTACATACTTAATATTCATTCTATCTCCTCAAATATAAATATAAATATGAAATTATTTCTCCAATTAACACATAAACTGCGAAAGGGAATTTTATACCATCATTTTCATTGGTATATTTTTCAAAACTCATTGTTAAAAATAATGATTTAAAATATAACACTACTCTATTTAATCTCTTTAAAAATATTTTATTTTTAATTAGTACATATAGTGCAGCAATACCTGCCACTATCATTATAATCGCAAAATGATCAAACAAGTTATTAATGCCTGCTACTAATCCTACTATCGCCAATAATTTTGAATCGCCGCCTTTAAATATTCCAAGAATGTAGAATATGAAACCTATTAAAAATGAAACTCCAAATCCTATAAAACTATTGAGTAATTTTTCGTTTAAAAATTGAATCTCACCTTTATTGATAAACATATACACTATGTAAGTTATAACATATATTAGAAAATATATTCCTAAAAATATTAGTATATTTTTGTTATATATTTTTCCAGATTTATAATCTGTCCATGCTGAAACTATTAGCAAAATGAAATAAAATAGTATGATTATCAAATTTAACGCATACAAAATCTAAATACCTCATCATATATACTTATTTCATCTCCATTTTGGAGTGGCTGCGGCATCATTTTTGGAAGTGATCTTCCATTTACATATGTGCCATTTGTAGATCCCTCATCTCTTATGAAATATGTACCGCCTTGCATCAATATCGTAGCATGCTTTCTTGATACATGAGGGTTATCATTTATAACAAAATTTATCTTAAACTGGTTATTTGCTTTACCAATTACAAACTCATTATCATTTATAGGTATGTTTTGTCCTCTGTATTGAAGATAGGCTGCACCACCTGCATTACCGCTAAATCCACCTTGTGGTTGAGAATTTACACTATCCATCATGATAGTTTTATCCATGTTGCCTTGATAGTTTCCAGCATATCTTGGTGGCATATTATTTTGTGGTTGTTGGAATTGTTGGAAATTATTATTTGGCGCACTTTGCATTGGTTGCTGTGGTGGCATAGGCTGTTGAGGTGGCATTGCCTGTGGTGCAGGAGCAGGTTTCTTAGCACCAAATAATCCTTTTTTATCTTTCTCAGGTTTTGGCATTGCTCCACCACCTGGCATATTAATTTCACCACCGCCTGGCATCTTAAATCCTCCACCACCCCCTGGCATCTTGAAGCCACCGCCACCCGGCATTTTCATCTCAGCTGGATTTGGAACCTTTGGTGCCGCCTGTTGATTTGCACCAAATGGCATCTTAAAGCCCGCAGCACCTGCTGGCTTAGCTTGATTTGGGTTGATAGGTGGTTGGTTGTTTTGATTATTTAAATTTGGAGCTTGCGCTGGTTGTGGTTGAACCGGACTTGCAGGTGGCACATTATTTGCAACTCTCTCTTGCTTTTGAGCTACAAAATTATGCTGACTTTGCATCTCATTTGATAAAAATTTATTTACAAAAAGTGACAAGTCAAGTGTTTGACATTGATAAACATATTTAAACATCTCGTCATATGCCGCTATACCTTCAACTGCAAAATATTTGCTAAGCAATTCAGAAAAATATTCCTTAAGTTCATCCCCATCTGTCTTAACATCTTTCACAGGAATATATGGAAGATAAACATTGAGACCGTCCCCTACATAAGTATAATCTGGATTCAATAAGCAATAAGTTGGTTTAAGATAATACTCATTTAATTTTAAAAATGCATTGCATAAATTGAAGAGCACTCTCTTACCATAAGACTCATGAAATCCTGATTTAGCAAATTCGGCTATAGACTTTTTGTTGCTCAAATCATAATTAAATTTAATTTCGCCATTGATATTGGTTACATTTAATTTGAGAAGACCAAACACTTCTGTCTTTTTAATCATCTCACAACAAAACTCATTGATAACCATTTTCTCTTTTGGTTCAATGGTTAGCATCATTGTCCCAGAAAGATTATCAAGCGTGATGTTAAATAATGTCTCTTTCATAAATTTATCTCCTAAAACTTTATATTATTGTTGCTATAAGTAAAAATGGTGCAAGGGGGATTTCATCAATTTTGTTTTTCTTTTTAGTGATAATGAGAAAAATCCCATATAAAAAAACAAATAAAAATGCCTTGAATAAAAAGTGAAATATATTTGGGAAGCCGATAATCATTCCACAAGCTGCAATAGCCTCTATATCACCAATACCTATGCTGCCTCTTTTAACAAAATAGGCTATCAGCATTATAATTAAACTTAATGCAAAACCTATTAGCCCTTCTAAAAAAATTGCTAAATCTAAAAAAAATATTCTATATATGGTAAATAAGATAAAATATCCTAGTATAACCCTCGTATCCATAAGATTAGTTTTTATATCTTCAAATGTTATAGATAATAAAAAGGACAGGAGCATGTTAAAAGCCAAATAATCAGTAAACATATTTTTGTACAAATATAAATCTATCAAATAAAAAGTTACATTTAATAATACAATTATTATTGCTGCAATCCGAAAAAACTTTTTATCAACATTATATATCAAAAAATAATTAATTAATACAGAAACAAATAACAAAACTATTGTTGATAATATTTTTAGGCTTACTTCACTCATCTTATTCTGTAGGCTCACCATCTGGGAAACATTTCTGACATGCACCAGATATTTTGCTTGAATTTTTTGCATCTGATAATTTAACTTGTGTTGCATTTGCAATTGTCATTGTTCCACAATCAGGTCTACTATGATATTTTCTATCTTCAACATCCACATCATATGCAGAATTTGGTATCCATACCAATGTTTCGCTTTTACCATCTTCTGAAGTATTGTTTTTACCAATAATTGAAGTTCCGTTTTTACCAACAAACGGTTTTATCGTTATTGCATTTGTCATTCTTATATTTCTATTTATAATACTATACTCCATACTTTTACTATTAACAAAAGAAAATGGATTTACATATTTGAAACTTACAACCATTGTAAATGATCCATCTTTATTGAGCGATGAATGTAAAAAATTTATATCTGTTATTCTACTAGCTGGAACTTTTAATTCTTTAGTATATTTATTGAATAATTTTTCGGCTACGCTCGAACCTGCAAACCCAGAACTAGCATCTAACAATAGTTTTATTGCTATAGAACTTATATTTTCTTTGCCGGTAATTGCCAATGCTTTTATGGAACTAGCAAAATTTTTTGCAGCTTCTATTGTCAATTTGCATTTATCCAATAAATTTTTAACATTGTCAACAAATTGATTACAATAGTCAACTAGTTCCACGATTTTTTTAGGAATCTCTAGTATTTTTTTAGGTGCCTCATAAGATTTAAATGTATCTTTCGCTGTATTAAAGCTCGTTATTGTATCTATTGATGATTCTTGCATTTTACTGAGTTTTTCAGAAGTATCCTCAGCTTTTGATTTAAAAGTTTCATACCCCTCGTTTGTCTTGCTTAAAAAGTTGATAAATTTTTCATAGTTTTCTTCTCCTGCAAAACGATAAACCAAATAAGAGTCTTGCGATATTTTTTTTGCAGTATTGTTAAGTGACTGCTGCATGCAAGTGTGAACCATGCAAATATTTAAAATATTAGCAATAAATAGCAATGTTATTATAACGAGCGGGAACACTAATGCTGCCTCCACCGTTAAGCTTCCTTTATGCTTTTTTAAAAATAACTTAACCATGTATTATAATCAACCTTAATATGCATACGACGTTTTAACGCTTATCGAGTACTTGTCATACCTATTTGCGTTCTTAAAAGTCTTTCTCATGAATGATTGTGTCATAAATATAAATTTTATACTGCTTTTTGTTTCAACACCTATTTGTGAAAATGTTGTTCGTAATTCAAACTTATCATCTACCTTTTTCATATTTGTTTGAATAACATCTTGTAAACGATTAATTTGTGTCTTTTTTAATGGTCCTATACCACCCAAGAATAAATATATGAGCAAATAATCAGAATATCCTGCTTTAATCTTGCCATCATCGAATTTATCTTTTACAACACCGCCATTACTACTAGTATTATTTAGTTCCAGCAAATCTAAATTATCCAATATATATGTATATGCCGATACAATATTACCCGGTGGGTGATGTGTTTTTACAGCTTCTATCATAGCTACTGTGCCTATATTCTCTCCAACATTAATTGCAATAGTTTGAGCCTTTTCTTTTATCTTTTCGTAGGCTTCTTTTGCTACATTCTCACCCATTTCTGCAAAAGCCGAATACAACTGCAAATCTGCACTTCCATTCCAAAGGCTAACTTTCTTGCAATCATACATTATTTCTTTAGTTTCCTTAATTGATTGTGGAAGAGCATAAATTAATGGTGCCGCCACATATACTACCGGTGCAAAAACTGTAGCACCGGCAGCCAATTCGCTAACTTGCCTTAATGAATTAGGGCTAGTCAATACAGCGATATAATTTAAGGCTAATCGCAATATAAAAATATTTGTATACATTTTTGTCACATTGTTTACGATTGGATCATGTTCTTTAATGCCACAAATTATATATTCAATTTCTGCTGGCGTCACTTGTATATTATCAAATTCAGCATCACTCAAATAATTAGTAGCGCTTTGATCTTTAATAAACTTTGTGTTTAATACAGTATCTATATCTCTATTTGCCAGTTCTTCGCTTCCTAATTCATGATAATGATTCTTTTTATATCTATATGTATGCACATAATCACGGCAATGTGATAAAATATATGCTTCATCATATATATTATCAAAAATCTCTTTCGGTAATCCTGCAATAATTTCCCCTGCTTTATTCATTATATCTTTAACTTTACTAATAATATTTTTTTTAGTAAACTTCTTTGCTTCATAATTAACACTTTCGCTGCTCTTTTCTTCATCAGCTTTTGCAGGATCATATAAAGCATTTTCGCTTTTTTCATGCCCTATTATATCTCCAAACAAAGCATTCGTATTATTATCAACAATACCATTCTCCTCTTTTTCTTTTTCCGACAAAACTGAATTAATTAACTGTAATACATCATTTTGGACACTTTCTGAATCTGCTGTATTTTGAAATGATTTTATAACATTTGTTTTATCATCTAAATCTACCATAACATCATGAAATTGTTTGATTGTATCTTTACACTTACTTAATAACTTATGACTAGGCTCAAATCCTTGATAAGGCGATTCACCTTTTATTTCTCTACATACATTTTCTACATTCTTTTTTAATTGTTCTAATATATTTATTAATTTCTCTGCTTTATCCTTCATTATTAACAAATCATTTCTTTGATTTGCAATGTCATTCCAAACTCTTAAGTACTGTTCCATATTATCTAAATAAATTTTTTTTGACTTTTTTCCTTTTGATTTTTCTGCTCCTGTCTTAAATGATGATTCTGCCACTCCAATAGCGTCTAATGTGGCCTTTGCTTTTTCAATAGATATTTCTATTAATGATTTTATTTCTTCTACATTTTTCTTTATCGCTTCAAATTTACCTTTATAAATTTTCTCATATTCATCAGCATCCGTTGCTATATCGCCACGATGTTTTGCTATTGATCTACTTTCATACTCATAACCAGATATATATCTATGGCCATCCTCATCTACAGAATAAATAGGATCTATTTCATCACCATATGTCCAACTACTACTATCAAAACTTGTACAGTATTCAATTAAAATATTGGAATCTTTACCGCCTTGCAATAAATCGCTATATCCGCCTTCTTTATCACGGTGCATATCGGTTTTGTAGTCATCATCTTCGTTTTCGTTATTTCCGCCACTAAAAAGACTTGC
>JAFXWR010000268.1 GCA_017542725.1 Lachnospiraceae bacterium
TTAAATGCTAAACAGGATGAGAATGTAAAAATAGTGAAGACTGGTACAACTGCATCACCAAATAATGGTGGAGGAATATATGCTTATGATGTAACTGATTTATATATTTCTGATGTAACTTTTGAAGGATTACATGCAGACGATAATGGCGGTGCAATTTATGCAAAAGGTGAAAACAGAAATACAAAACTTAGCATATATGGCTCTACATTTACAAACAATAAAGTTTTCTTTAATCCAGATGAATCTAGTGATGATCCTGCTAAAGGATATGGAGCAGGAATATATTATGCTGGTGATGATGCAAAGAAGTATGAACACGAGTTCTACACATCATTCTATCTTACCACTAGTGCTGTAAATAAATTTGAAGGTAATGAGTCAAAAAAGAGTGGTGAGGCTATATATTTAAAGAACATAACAAAAGATTCTTCTATAAAATATACACAGGTACTTTCGACAGGAAATCATGAGATAGTGCCAGCCAATGCTATAAGAAATATTCTTTCATATACAGATTCGCCTGCAAAGCTTACTATGACAAACACTAAGTTTGCAAACTTAGTTTTATGGACAACTACCAATGTAAAGAATTATTCAGTAATGTATGTAGATAATTCAACTGTAGAACTTGGTGCAGGATTCTCTATAAGCACAAGTAGTAACCCAATAAGACTTAAGAAGGCAACACTTTCTATGACTTCTTATGATTTTAGAAATCATATGGCAGATGGACTTGCAAGTGGCGTGCCTGTTGATGAAGATATACTTATATATGGAAATAAAGATGAATATATTATAGGTGTAGATGCGAGCGAAATAAGTAACATATATCTAAAGCAAGGTATGATTTACAACAATACCAGCCTTTTGGGCGCAAATAGATATGGATACGATGTAACTTCTGCAGGCATATATCATGATGGTATGATGGGATATATCGTAGATGATACATCAAATATAAAGCAATCAAATATCTATGTAGGTGGAAACTTACATGTAAAAAATAACTTGAGAGAAACTGCTCCAAGAGGTTCAAACATGCCTCTTGAGATAGTTCCAGATGGACAGAGATTTGATAACCCACACTATAGACATTTCAATGTGCTTATAAGTGATATAGCTACAGAGAGTTTTGTAGAAAATACAGAAATGACAAAACTTAAAGATGGTGTAGAAGATGTTCGTATAGGTAGAAATGCAAAAGTATACTTCTCAGCTATAAACACAGAGGCAGATACAAGTGTAGGTGGTAATGCAAAAGTGTCACCTATGTTTAAGATGCAAAATGAGGATGTAGATTATATAAGATTTAACAACAGATTCATACAAGGTTATGAAAATGGTACAGGCGGTGCCGTATCATCAGCAATGTTCTTCCTAGATTCATTTGGTATGAATGTAAAAGATAAAAATGGAAATGATGTATATGATAACCGTGTTGTATTCTTTGACCAAGGTGGTAGCGAAACTGATCCGGAGAGAATATATGTAAAAGATACTGCACAACTTATAGAATTTAACTTTGAAATGGTATTTGATACTGCAGACCATGGAGGAGAGTGGGTGCAGGCAATTGATAGCCAAAGAGTAAGTCAGGGTAGCTATGTTATAAGACCTATAAAAGACTATTCTATAGCAGAGGATACGAGCGCGACAATTTATACAAATACAAAGCACTATAAAGTTATAGACATCATAGGAAACTTAGATTTTGATGGAACAAAACCAAATCTTAGATTCCATTCTTGGGACTGGAAAACAGAGGTTAGAAGAGAACCAGGCTCAACTTGGTCACCACAACTTATATGTATCTATGCAGTAACTAACCACGAGCATAAGTCTTGTGGTACATCAAATGATTATGACTGTAATCACTTAGGCGTAAACAATTCGAATGCACATGCTGAGTTTGGTGGAGATGTAACAGGTGCTGAAAAAGAAAAAACTTGTGTAGATGTAAGAATTCCAGAGCAGTTATACTATGCTGCAGAGCATCCAGAGTATATGTATGTCCTTGGTGCTGATATAGAGATTACTGATACACTTAGAGGTCTTGACACTGATAAGATTTTAAATGATAAAGATAATCCTGTACAAGGACTTAAGCTTTGCTTAAATGGTCACAAGATTACTGTAAAGAGTAAGAAAGATTTCTTTGCTCTCTATGGAGATTGTATAATCACTGATTGTCAATCTAGACACGGAACTATAGAGTATGCAACTCCTTCAGAAGTTACAGATGGTTCATTATTCACCTTAGTTAATAAAAACTCTTCAATCAATAGTTTCGGTATCTATGGAAAGCAAGATGAGGAGATAGAGTTTAAGAATGTAGCTATCAATAATACTAACCAAGCATTTGTTAAAGGATTTAAATATTTAGATGAGTTACATCTTGAATATGTATCATTTAGAGATAATGATCTTAAGTCAAGCTTATTTGAGACAAAAGGAAGTACTATGCTTGACCATGTGAAGTTATTGTATAACAAATTTGATTGCGAGGGTAAATCAATAATTAGCATGCAAGAACCTGCTACTGATAATGATACATATAATCACGGAGATTATATGTTGAGATCTGGTGTTTATGGAGGAAATGTATTAAATTCAAAAGATTCTTCAATCATAGATATAAAAGCTAAAGATAGCAATTCTACTATATTATTAGAAAACGATGAAAATATAACAAGTGAAGATGCAAAAATTAAAGTAGGTGCAAATGATATATCAAATAGAGCAGTATTTGCCATCGGACATGATCAAGTTTCAAAAGCACTCTTCACTGTGAGAGGACTTGATTGTTGGGACAATGAGATTAATACTGGTATAAGTGGCATAGATGAGTATAAGGGTGGAGTTCTCTATCTTAAGAATATTTATGGAAATAGTGAAACTGGAAGTTACTCTATAAATAACTGCGAATTCCAATACTGTGGTATTGATACAGTAGTAGCTTCAGAGGAATCGCGCAAGGATCTCAATTATACTCGTGACACAGGCACTTACAAGATGCGTGGTGGAGCTATATATATAGAGGGAACTACTGCAGGTGCGCCAGTAAATCAGACTAATCAATTAACAATAAATGACTGTAAGTTCCACAACAATGTTGCCTATGAAGGTGGCGCAATCTATCTTAAAAACTCAAGAGGAATTATATTAAGCGGAGATAGCACAGAAGCAAATAAAAACTATGCATATGAAGGCTCAGTGCTCTATGTAAATGATAGCGATGCTTCTATAAGTGGAAAGACTTCAGTAGATATACATTATTTGCAAGGACGAGAAATGTATTACAATGGAATTGTATTTAAAAATAATGATTGGGACATTGCAGATAGTGTTTCTGATGATATAAAGAGTAAGAGTATGATTTACTTTACATCAATAGGTACTGATGATGAAGGTAAACCGGTAACTCTTAATGTAGAGAGTCCAAGGGTACAATATAACTATGCAAGTGATGGATTGTATAAACTTGGTAAGTGCGACTATACTAACTTACTTAAGTTCTATGGAGAAGATGCTAATGGATACATTCGTTACAATGGTTTATATACGGGAGAATCTCGTGGTGAAGCACCAACAGAGCACTATGGTGGACCAGTTATTGCCTTTGCTGACAATGCACAGGTAGAACTTTTTGAGAGTGCAGAAGGAAGACAACTTAATATAGATGTTAATGATGTAGGAAACAAGAGTGCTGTGGTTAAAGCTGATACAGCATCTGTATCTATAGCTTTACTTGGTAAGTTCACTATAAGAGATAATTTCACGGACTTTAGTGATCCAAAGCAAGCAAATGTACAAGTATCGCCTGGCATGACATTTGCAGCTGATGATTCGCTAGACTCTGCAAATACATTTATTTATTTCAACACAAAAGTTACAGATACTGAAATGCCAATTATAAAATGGAATTTCAATATCAATTGTGCCAACAACCCAGGCATAGAACATTTCTATGCAGATAATAAAGCGCCTGTTACAACTGGTCATGATTATTATGAGACAGATGCTATATCAGCTGGCACACAATTACATATTAAAAATGCTACAGATACAAGCTATGCGGTTTATAAGGGAAATGATTCAGGATTATTTGTAGGAAATGTAGAAAGTTTTGCTAAGCCTATTTATGCTATAGGTAATTATAAACTTCTCACAGGAGAGCTTGCACTTGATAGCGATGAAGGTAAGGCATCACTTGCACTTTATGGACAGAAAGGTGCAGAGATACAATTTGATCAATATACTTTAGCAGACCTTGGAGCAAGAGGAAGTAGAACAAAAGTATTTAATGGATTTGAAAAATGGACAACTGCTCCAGAAGGTACAGGCTGGGAAGCTAAAGATGGATATAAGTACTATGTCGGAAAGACATCTGTAGGCGAATATAGAACTTGGGGATTTATAGGAAATGAAGATAACTTTGTAACTAATACTTATAAAGTAGGAGATGATACTGAATTAGAGCATCTCGATTATATATGGGTAACACAACATACAGGTCACACAAATTATGTGAGTGCACATGGTATGTTTAATTCAGATTGGATAGTAGCTTATGATGAGAGCTTCTTACACAGCACTTATCCATCATCATATGGTTTGAGTGATTTGAATGAACCAGGTGTAACATCAGTTGATGTAGTTCTTACTGATAAGAGACAGTTAACTCTTAAAAAGGCAATAACAAAAGTAGAGGGAATGAATATCTGTCTTAATGGCAATACAATATATGCGCCAGATAATGACAACTTGGTAAGACTTGAGAGTACAACAGAAGATAATATTGATGAGGGAACTTCTAAGGTATTGGCACTTATGAACTGCCAAGATGCTGGGGAAGTTAAGGGAACAACTGTAACTCATAATCCTATCTTCAATTTGATCGGTAGTTCTAATATATCTCCATCAAATGAAGCAACTCTTTATCTTGAAAATATAAAGATTGGAGGATTTAACTATACTGGAGATGAAGATGGTTCTATAGTAAAAGCATCTTATTCAAATGTTCATTTTATAAATACAACTATTGATGGAGCATCATCAACTTTTAATGCTAAGACTCCTATCATGCTTGGAAATTCTAATGTAGCAGTAAGAGGATTTGATTCTACTTCTGGAGGTCTTGTGGTTACTGGAGTAGGTAATAGTAGCATTCCTGACATCGGAGCAAATGGTTTCTTCTATATGTATGGTGGTGAGACCTTCTATAATCAAGAAACATCAAGACAAGAGATTAGAAATAAGTTCCTTGGAGATGTAAGAATCCAAAAAGTAGTTAACAACAGATTTATTTCTGATAAGGCATTCTTTAATCTTGAAGATGTATATGGAGCAAGTGACGGCGCAGTAAATGTGTATGTGGGATTTGATGGTGTGACTGATATGATACCTTCTGTAAGTAACCAAAAGGATAAGGCAAAAGGTGGTCTCTTCTATTTGTCATTCCCACATGATGATGGCACAACAGAAAGGACATTTAATTTAAATAGAATAGATAGTTTTTACATAGGAACTGAAACTAAAGGCTATGGTTCATTTGTGTATGTAGAAGACTTTAAGAGTAATCTGAAAGATGGCTACTTTAATCTCAATGTCAAAGGTACAATGTTGAAGACAAAGGCTAAGTATGATGGAGGTGCGTTCTACTTTAATACTACTGGAGAATATGATGCAAGACTTAATTTAAATATAGATTTTGGTACTGATAGTGCAGGATCAAATGTTTCAGAAACTGGAAGCGGCGGATTTGTATATATCAACCAAGAAAATTGGAATGAGAGTTACAAGAGGAAGAATAAATTAAATATACGTACATCAAGTCATGATGAACAATTGTATATTCTTACTGGTTCAGCAGGAAAGAATGGTGGTGTATTCTACATAACCGATACTATTTTTGATGCAACTGATGGAATTATTTATGCTGCTACTTTAAATCCAATTACTGCAGGAGAAGAAGGTGGTTTCTTATGGCAAAAGAGATCTATTACAACATTCAAAAATTTGCAAATCAAATATGCTAAATCAACAGGAGCAGGTGCCGCTATCTATGTAGATGGAAGTGACGGAGTGATTGGAGATACTACAGATCAATTGACACAGAAGCATGATTCTATTACTTTAGGAAAAGTTGGTAGTGGTCTTACTAGAATTAGTATTACACATAATAATGAATCTACCAATAAAAAAGGTATAGTAGTTATAGGCACATACTCAGACCTTTTCCTTGGTGGAGAGGTTAAGATGTGGGATGGCGAAAATTATAACAACCACACAGATAACACAGAAGTTCTTTATGTTCGTGGTGAAGGTCTTGATGCAGAGACTTTGTCTAATTATGGTGTGAGAAGGGAAGTTCTTAGCAATTTCGTGCCTACAACTGATTTGACAGATATTAGGTCTTATATCTATGGCAAGGTAGAGAGAATGGATAAGATGCTCTTTAGTGGATGGAACATAACTACTCATCCTAACTATAAAAATACTATAGCCCCATCATCACGTTATTATGATGCGGCACATACTAAAGAAATGAATGTATATGACTCAGGCGCTGCAGCACATGCAAATATACATATAGGATATACTGATGCAAGGATTAGATTTATAACTACAATCGCTGGAGATTCATCTAAAGTTAAGACATTTAGAGAAGATATAGGCGTTAGTATGGGTTCTACAAAGCTATTAACTGTAACATATGATGAGCTTAAGAGCCAAGCAATTAGTGTAAGTGGTAAGAATGAATCTGAATTCTTAGGTTTCGTAGCACATCAGAGTAATTCATCTGGAACAATAAAGAGAATAGGAAGTTATATTCCTGATGACCCTTCTTCTACAGACCCACATGCATTCTTATATATTGCAAATCCTGAAAACTATGTCATGGCAGTATGGAAAGATACAGGTGATGCACCAGACATAAAATTTGCTGATGGAACTTATGCTGAGACAGGATTAGTGCATACAAATCCAACTACATGGGTTAAGACAGAATTTGTAGAGCAATTATACTTTGATGATAGTTCATTATCACTTGGATATAAGTTAGCACAAGACTTATATGATGGCTGGACTGTTATAGATAGTGGTGATAATGCAAGTGGCTATACAGTAAAAGCAAGTGGTTCTATAGCTGAACCTATCACAAATTCAACTGAATATATTTACATGGCTGGACATGATTTCTATAAACAATGGAACGCTCCTCTTTATGTAAACACATCAGGTACCATAGGACTATTTAATAATGATACAGAAGAAGACTCGCATATTATAACTAAAACTACTGAAACTTTTGAATTGATGACACAAGATTTTATAAACGCTTACAGTGCTGAGATTATTGGAAATATCAAAGTGAAAGATCTCGTGTCAGATTATGCAGATTCTGCAATCATAAATACTTCAGAAGCAGATGGTGGACTATATATACTTGGAAATGTTGAATTTGTAAATAATGCTAACTTAAGATTAAAACCAAGTAAAAATGGTTCTACATATATAATGGATGCAATGTTTGATGGGAACAAGAGTGGAATGCCAACTGGAAATTATAGTAATGCTATGATTTACTTTGCTAGTCCAGACCCTGTAAACCCAAGTATAGGCAATGCTTTGATTAAGAGAACCACTTTCAAGAACAACACATTAAATTCTATTGTTGAATTAGGTGGAGATTACAATGACACTATAGCAGAAGGTATTCTCACAATTGATTCATCAGTATTTACAGGAAACCGTGTCTTTGATGTTGCAACAGATAGTGCGATGATCAAGATTTTAAATAGCAGTTCTAAGTTTGAGCAAACTGTATTTATCAATGACACAAAATTCATAAATAATAATGACACTGATTTGGAAGATGGAGAGACATATTATCATTCTATAATAAAGTCTTACGGACATGCAGTTTACTTAGATGGTGTAACTATAAAAGATAATAAAGTTCAAGAATATATCTTGTCGCAATATAAAGCAGATGGTCTTGGCATGATGAGATACATGCTTGCGAATACAGTGATTGAAAATAACGAACTTACTTATAGCACTACAACTAAAGATTATGTAAAAGGTATAGTTCTCTACCAAGACTATGCTGACCAAAGCTTGATGGGAACTAATGCAAGATCTGTCAACTTAATTGGTTCTACAAGTATCGTAGGCAATAAGACAAATGCAGCAGTATATAATAGTGATGTAAGAGGCATAGGTAACCCAATGTGTTATGCATTTGGTGGACTTGTAAATATCACTGGAAATACTGATAGATCTAATCAGGAAGTAAACTTTGTAGTAAAAGACTCATATCATGATGACAGTTATGATGAGGCTCACACAGTTACATTTGTAAAGACTGGCAGTGAGTACTTTGATGCTGTTGGATATATATCATCAAGGTCAACTATTGGTGTGAGAGTTGATGCTGACTGGGTAAGCACAGATGTGGCTAAGTATATAGCATGTAGTTCTTGGGTATATGATGAGAGACCACTTGGAGCTACATATCAGATATTTGAATCTGACCATGCAAATTATATAACTGCTAAGAGCGGAACTAGCATAGTGCTCATGAGAAAGGAAGACACAGATAAGTATATCACTACTATGTTTGAGCCTTATGATGATAGTGTAAGTATCAAACCTCAATACATCATGTATGGTGTAGACACTGTGGCTGATGAACCTATGAGACCAGTAAGCACTATAGACCCAAGTGCTGTATTTGAATACTGGTGTCAAGATAAGAATTTGATTAGTCAATATCTATTTAATGATAGTGGAACTCCTGTAGAAGGAGAGGGAAGTCCAAAGATTGCTACTATCTATGGTCTTTGGAAGAGAGATTTGACAGTTACTATTGTTACAAATAATGGTGGTAAAGGTATAGATGGAACTGTATTCCCACCTGTAATGCTTGATGTTGACAATGTAGCGTCTGGTTCATTTACTGTTCCTATGGGTAAGCCATTAAGTGAAAGTACAA
>JAFXWR010000269.1 GCA_017542725.1 Lachnospiraceae bacterium
CAACCCTTGTTATAGGAGACGGAGCTACTTTAAATATAAGAGGCAATCAATTAATAACAAATAGGTCAAATGATTTAAGTGTATTATATTTAAATTATGGTAAGAATACAATAAACGAGTATGGACATTTAGAGATAGTAGAGAATACATTTGTAATAGGAGATAAATCACCAAGTATATTAGCAGCGGTAAATGTAAATGACGATTCAAATATATACACACATACTACGACTATAGTAATAGCAAGTAATACAGTAGCTACAGAGAAGAAGGAGAGAGAGAGAGTAGCATATCGTTTAAGTGGAGCATTTGGAGATACATCTTCATTAATGAGTGAAAGTGTAGAAGATATGTATCATGTATATGGTATGTATAGTAAGAATACGAAAGGATTCATAACAGCGACAGGCGGACGATTTAATACATATGAATCATATTTCGTAGTATATTTAGCATCTACTGACGGAACAGGAAAGATATTCAATAACTGGGATAGTGAATATGTAGATAAGCGACTTGGGTATAAAGGATGTATCTTCCTTGATGATTATTATGGAGGAATGATAGATTTAACATATAGTATGGCAATAGACGGAGACAAAGCACTTGCCATCATGTTTTCTATACATAGAAGTCATAGAGTATGTGGAAGAGACGAATGTACACATACAAGTATAAATGAGCATACAAATATATTACCTTGGGATATGGTATCAAACGTGGAGGCAGAGGAAAGGGAGTTCCCAACTGATGGAATATATTATTTAACAGAGGATGTAGAGATAAAATACAACTTAGAGCTTTCAGGAGATTTATATCTATGCTTAAATGGATATGATTTAAGTATAGCAACAAGAAGCTTTATACTTAATGGACATAGTATGTATATTACAAACTGTAAAGAAACAAATTCAAGTGTAGTAAAAGAGGGAGAAGGATATTTGTTCAATGGTGGAGATATACATATATTTGGATATACTAATAAGAGTAAGATAGTAATAAATGCTGATAGAGTTCACAATACAAATAAGAATAGAAGTATAGATGAGTTATACAATGTAAGACTTTTAGGACACAATAAGGAAGTAGAGAATATCTTCAATACAGATAATAATACAGAGTATAAATTAGAGAATGTAGAAATAAATAATTATTATGTAAATGAAGTAATAAGCACAAGAGAAGATTTTGCTAATAAGATTTCATATAAAGGTATTAATAGTATAAGTTCTAATAGTATCAAGAATAACATATTTAACTTGTTAGGAGATACACTTGAGTTATCACATAATAGTGATTTAAATATAAATAGTAATACATATTATACAAACAACAGAGGTGTTTTAATCAATGTAGGAAATGGATCTACATTTAACCAATATGGAGATTTAACTGTGGAGAACAATGTAGTTAAGTTCTCAGCAATAAGGAGTAGTGAATCTACTATAATTAAATTAGGCGAGACAGGTCAAATAAATGTTAGAAATTCAAAAATATATATGAAGAATAACAAATACGAGAATGAGAATAGGACTCTCATATGCGATATATATAGTGATAAGGGAAGCATAATGGATATAGCAGAGGGAGGTAAGTTTAACATAAAAGAAAGTAAGTTCAATGTATATTTTAGTAGTG
>JAFXWR010000270.1 GCA_017542725.1 Lachnospiraceae bacterium
CAATTAATGATGAAGAACTGGTGGGAGATCATACTTTTAGAAAGTATTTATACAAGAGGCAACTGTGTTCTATCTATAATCAAGAAAAAATTGATGCACTTAAGGACTTACTTGATTCAACTGATGATAGAGTGATTATCTTTTACACTTGGAATAAAGAGTTAAGCATTATAAAGTCGTTAGTGGGTGATAGACCTATATCAGAAGTCAATGGTCATACTAAAGACTTAACTAATTATGAGACTCAAGATGACAGCATAACTTTAGTGCAGTATCAATCAGGTGCCAAGGGTCTAAATCTTCAAAAGGCAAACAAGATGATATTTTTCACACCTACAGACAAATCTGACGATTACCAACAGGCTATTAAAAGAATACATAGAATAGGACAAAAGTCCACTTGTTTCTATTATCGGTTAATCGTAGAGAACAGTATAGAGACGGATATTTATAGAGCATTAGAGAAGCAACAAGATTATACAGACTATTTATTTGAGGAGGATTAACATTTTGAATAAATGCAAATTAATAACTGAAGGTAAGAGCGAGTCAATTTGTGGAAAAGATATGTGCTGCAATTTTTGCGAGTCACCTTGTGATAAGAAATGTGATAAAGACTCAAAAACTTGTGGTTATTTATCAGATACAAATGAAACAACTGATGGAGCAGTAGTTAATAAGTCTGTTGACGCATTTCTTAAAACTAATGAGGATACACTCCGTGAAATTAGAGATTTTGAAATACAACTCACAAAATTAACAGAGCAGAAGACAATACTTAAAGAGAAGCTACTCAAAGCTATGCAGGAGTTTAATATAAAGTCATTCCAAAATGACTACATAAAACTCACATACATTGCTCCAACTACAAGAGAGAGTATTGACTCAAAAGCTCTAAAGGCAAATGAACCAGAAATTGCCAAGAAATATTTAAGAGTATCAGAAGTTAAGGCATCAGTTAAGGTCGAAGTTAAGTAGTAGGTTATGAAATGGCAGGACAAGAAAAACAATTTGAAAATAAAGTGAGAGCATACTTAAACTCTATCGGTGCTTATGTTTATAAGACTATGGGTGGCCTTTTTACTAAATCAGGCATTGCAGACTTACTTGTTTGTTATAAGGGATATTTTATAGCCATAGAACTCAAAGCTAAAGATGGCAAGCCATCGGCACTTCAAATCTATAACAAGAAGTTAGTTGAAAGAGCAGGTGGCATATCTATCATTTTATACCCTCAGTATTTTAATAAATTAAAAGAGTTCTTAAAGAGCCTTAAACCAATAGACCACACAATATATTTAGATCTGGAGGGTATTCCAGTATGAGCATAATGACAAGAGACCATGTAAGTCATAGCCAACTTGAGACATTTAGAGGATGTCCTTATAGATATAAATTAGCATATGAAGATGAATTAACTGTGTTACCAGACTTTGACTATGCTGACAACGCTCTACTTCTTGGAACTTGTATTCATAAGGCACTTGAAACTGGTGATGTCACTAATGCAATAAATGAGTATTACAACTCTTATCCATCTATAGATGATGCACATATCACTGAAGCTCTAAAGATGGAATTAGTACTTGAGAGAACACTTCCAATAGTGCCAAGTGGTGAACACGAGATAGAACTAAAAGTCAAAGAGCACGGCATAACATTTCTTGGATACATTGATTTGTTAGTTGACAATAAAGATGGAACATATGACATCTATGACTTTAAGTATTCAAATAACATTGAGCACTATCTACAGTCACCACAGTTATCACTTTATAAACATTTTGCTGAACTCAAAGGTTATAAAATCAATAAATTACATTTTTTATTCATTCCAAAGATAACCATTAAGCAGCTATCAACCGAAACAGTCCAGCAATATAGAAATAGAATTATTGATGCATTTCTAACTGATACAAATTATAACCCAAAGATTGTGGAAGTAATGTATTCAGAGAATCATATAAAGAATTATTACGACACAATTGAAAGAATAAAAGAAGCAGAAGAGACAGGTGTATTTCCTAAACAATATAATACTTGTTTCTTCTGTGGATTTAAAAAATATTGCGAAAGCGAAGGAGATATTAATTATATGTTATTACCAAAAACTGAAAGAAGAGATATTAGTAAAGTAGTGAAGAGAAAAATATGGATTTATGGTGCACCATTTTCAGGCAAGACAACTTTGCTTGATGAGTCACCAAATCCTCTAAATTTGAACACTGACGGCAACATTAACTTTGTTACTATGCCAGTAGTTCCAATCAAAGATGAAGTAACAACTGAAGGAAGACTTGTTAATCGTAAGTTCGCATGGGCTGTATTTAAAGAGACCATAGAAGAGCTTGAGAAGCACCAGAATGACTTTAAGACCATAATCATTGACTTAGTTGATGATATGAGAGAGTATTGCAGAATTTTTGAGTATGACAAGTTGAAGATTCAACATGAGTCAGATGCGGGCTTTGGTCGCGGGTACGACATGATTAAGACAGAGTTCTTATCAACTATGAAGAGATTTTTTAATCTTCCATATGAGAACTTGATAATTGTAAGCCACGAAGACACTACTCGTGATATTACAACAAAGTCAGGTCAGAACATCACAAAGATTAAACCAAATATTCAAGAGGCATTAGCTAACAAACTTGCTGGTATGGTAGATATAGTTGCAAGAGTAGTAGTAGAAGAAGATGGCAGTAGAACACTTAACTTCAAATCAGATGAAGTAGTGTTTGGTGGTGGCAGACTGCGTGGCATTAAGACAACAAAGATACCACTCAAGTGGGCAGAGTTAGTTAAGGTGTACGACTCAGTAGCAACAACTACACCACAGCCTACAGTAGCAGATGCAACACAAGAAACACAGCCTACAGAAAAGAGAGAATCAAGGTTAGATTAATATTAAGTAGAGAGGAGATAAAAAAATATTATGAGAGATAATAGTTATTTTAGTCAGTTTGATGACAAAGTTGATGAAGAGTTTAATAAAGCAGTTGAAGAAGCCGAAAAAGAAAATGGTGAGAAGAAATTTGAAGAGTTGCCTGATGGTAAGTATGAAGTGGTAATCAGCGATATGATTATCAAGAAGTCAAAGAAAGATGAGTGGATGCTTCAAGTTACATTCAAAGTTATCCAAGGACAGTATGAGAAGAGACTTGCTTGGGCTTACTTCTTACTTAGACCACAAAATGTCCACTTCGCAAATGTGTTCTTAAGATCACTTGAGTCAGGTCTTGAAGTTAAGTACCACACTCAAAAGCAATATGCTGAACTCATTGATAACATCTTGATTACCATAACCGGTAGTAAGGAGTATGGTCTTGAGATTAAGACAAATGACAAAGGCTTTAGAAATTACAAGATTATCAAAGTGTTTGATGTAAAGCAAGATGATGAAGTGCCATTCACTTAATGGTCGGAAGGAGTAGATTATGATCTTCTATGACATGGAGGTCTTCAAATATGACTGGTTAGTAGTTCTTGCTGACTACAGTAATAAAGATTTTAAGACAATAGTAAATAACCCTGACCAGATAATTGAATACTTTAATGTCCACAAAAATGATATATGGGTCGGTTTCAATAATAAAAACTATGACCAATACATTTTTAAGGGCATACTAACAGGACATAATCCTTATAAGATAAGCCGACACATCATTGCTAACAAAATGCCAGGATTTAGTTATAGAGATGATATGAAGAAAATCTACATGTCAAACTACGATGTTTATAACACTCTACAACACGGACTCAAATTTTATGAAGGTTCTATGGGTGACTCTATTGAAGAGTCATCCGTATCCTTCGATATAGAGCGTAAGTTAACTGAAGAAGAACTAAAAGAAGTTGAGAAATATTGTAGACACGATGTAGAAGAAACTATAAAGATTTTCTTTAAGAGAAAGGATGACTTTGTAGCACAACTTGGTCTTATTAAATTAACAGGTAAGCCTCATCTTATGCCAAGAACTCAAACACAAATAGCATCGCAAATGTTAAATGCTGAAGCATTAACTGATACATCTGATGAGTTTGATGTTGATACACCAAGGACTCTTAACTTAACAAAATACTCATACATAAAAGAGTGGTATTTAGACTCTAATAATATGAACTACGAAAAATCACTAACAACTAAAGTAGCAGGTGTTGACCATATTTTTGGCTTTGGAGGACTTCACGGAGCAAGAGAAAAGTATCATCATAAGGGCAAAATTCTTGTTATGGATGTTGCATCACTTTATCCAAGTTTAATGATTAATTACAACTTGCTATCAAGGGCAGTGGTCGATCCAACGATTTATAAAGAGTTAAGGGACAAGAGACTGCAGTATAAGAAAGAGCATAACAATCTACATTTGCCACTTAAACTCATATTAAACAAAACTTATGGGGCAATGAAAGATAGAAATAATACTCTTTATGACCCACGGAATGCTAATAGAGTTTGTATCTATGGTCAACTACTGTTACTTGATTTGATAGAGAAGTTAGAGCCTTACTGCACACTCATTCAAAGTAATACTGATGGCCTATTCATTACTGATTATGTTAATAAGGTTTATGACATAGCAGAAGAATGGCAAGCTCGCACACACTTACAACTTGAGTTTACTGAAGCTGTAGAGATTTGGCAAAAGGATGTAAACAACTATGTTCTCACTTTACAAGATGGCTCACTTAAGACCAAGGGTGCATATGTTAAAGAACTATCAGACCTTGATTATGGAGATTATCCAATAATTAACAAAGCCATTATTAACTACTTAACAAAAAACATACCTGTTGAGCAGACCATAAACTCTAACACTTCATTAATTGATTTTCAGATGGTTTGTAAAATCACAGGCAAGTTCTCGGCTATTTATTATGGGAACACGAGATTACAAGAGAAATGTGTGAGAGTGTTTGCTGGACCAGCAACTAATCCAGGTATTTTTAAGCAACATGCTGAGAGTTTATCTTTTTATAAAATACCCAATACACCTGAGCATGTATTTATCGATAACACAGACATTCACGGAAAAGTTACACCAAGCACATTAGATAAAAAGTTTTATATTGATTTAGCAAAGAGAAGATTGGAGGAATTTATATGATTGAAATAAATAATAAACACCAAGGAGGATGCCATGCCACGAAAAAAGCAGTCGATAGAAGTTGCGACAACATCACAAACTAACACCAAGGCAATGCGAGATGCAAGGCACTCTAAAGTTGTATCAACAATAGCACCAATAGTTAAAGAGTTACCAACTATACCAATAACTCACTTTGATTGTAGAGAGGCACTCTCTAACGGCATTATGTGCTGCCTTGCAGGAATAGTGGGAGATGATTACAGGAGCTTTTATGCTTATAAGATACTCGCATTTTATAGAGAGCATAAGAAATATAGAGAGTTCTTCAATTTTGCACATAACTTAAGAACTCATAAACTTAAGAGAGATGACTTTAAGTCAGAGTATCAAACATTAGTTGATGGTTATAACTTTAAAAATAAGACCATAGCCGTGGACTTTGACGGAACGCTCTGCACTAACAAGTATCCAGAGATTGGTCTACCAAATGTGAATCTAATAGAGCGACTCATTAAACTTAAAGATAACAACACCATAATTCTTTGGACTTGCAGGACAGGGAAGCAATTAAATAGTGCGGTAGAGTGGTGCAAAAAACACGGATTAGAGTTTGACTATGTTAATGAGAACTCTGAACTAACACTTGCAAAATACAACTATGAGGACTCAAGGAAAATAACAGCGGACATTTATATTGATGATAGAGCGATGAAGAGTTTGTAAGAGGGGGCAAATATAATGGAATTGTATAGAGGATATGTAGAACTAAATGACAATAAAAAAGCAAAATACTCATACAAAAAAGGCAAGCCCCTCTTAAGTTATGAAGATGCTGAAAAGAAAGAAAACTATGCTGGTGTTTTAAATGATGATGTAATTTTAGTTGACATTGATGATGAGAAACAATCAGAAATTTTAAAGTTAGTAGTTCAAGACCTTAAACTTAATACTCGGATAGTAAAGACAACTCGTGGTCGGCATTTTATATTTAAGAACCCAACACGAAACAAGAACTACTTAGTTAATAAATGCTACACTCACTCAACACTTGCTATAGGACTTACTGCTGATATTAAAGCTGGAATAAAAAATTCATATCAAGTACTAAAGTTTCACGGAGTCACAAGAACTATTGAGAATGAACCGGAAACCATAGACAGCTTGCCACCGTTCTTAATACCAGTCCTTGAAGCACCAGAGTTCATTGATATGCAGGAAGGTGATGGAAGAAATCAAAATCTATTTAATTATATTTTAACTCTTCAAAAGTATGCTCTATCGATTGAAGACATAAGGCAGACATTAACACTAATTAACAAGTATATTCTATCAGCACCATTGTCAGAAAATGAACTAAATCAAATAATGAGAGATGAGGCATTCCAAAAGCCAATATTTTATGACAACAAAAGATTTATGCATGAGGTGTTTGGCGATTTCTTGCAGAATACTTATCACATAAAAAGAATCAATGGAATGCTTCATGTCTATATGGATAATGTTTATAAGCCTGATTCTAAGATGATTGAGTATTTAATGATTCTTCACATCAAAGAGTTAACATCACAAAGGCGACAAGAAGTTCTTAAGTACTTGAATGTTGTTTGTAAAGACAATATGAAAATGTCATCGGTTGATTTAATACTTTTTAATAACGGTGTTTATGACTTAAAGAACGATGAGTTTTTAGAACCGAGCCCGTCATTTATTATTACGAACCAGATACCACATAATTACAATCCGAAAGCATACTCAGCTATAGTGGATGAAGTTCTTGATAACCTTGCGAACGGAAATAAAGAGAACAGGTTATTGCTTGAAGAGATGATAGGCTTTTGCTTTTATAGGAGATCAGAAGATGGTCGTTGTTTTATCTTAAAGGGTAAGGAGTCAAATGGTAAGTCAACTTTACTAACTGCACTTTTTACACTACTTGGCGAAGATAATGCATCATCACTTGATTTAAAAGACCTTGATGATAGGTTTTCAACCATAATGCTTCACAACAAGTTGGCAAACATCGGTGATGATATTTCTGATCAATACATACCTTCAGCTGGTGTGTTTAAAAAGATTGTTACTGGTAACCGAATCACTGCAGAGCAGAAGGGTGTTGATAAGACAGAGTTCTATCCATATAGCAAACTTATATTTTCAGCAAACAACATACCTCGAATTGGTAAGGGCAAGGATGCCGCAGCTATAGCAAGGCGTATGGTCATAGTTCCGCTCACTGCCACATTTAAAGAAGAGGGTGTTACAAGTAAAACAAATGCCACATTTAGACCTTACATAATTGATGATTTAATATCCGAAGAGTCAATGGAGTATTTAATACTTCTTGCAATCAAAGGTCTTAAAAGGTGGCTAACAAATAAGAAATTCACTATGGGAGAGAATGTAACGAAAGCTATAGATGAGTTTAAGCACGACAATAATCCTTTACTTGGATTCTTTGAAGAACTACAAGAAGAGGGACTTGAGCAGTCACTTGATGACCATACTACGAGTGATATTTATACTCGATACAACAATTACTGTAGCGAGAATGGATTTCAGGCACTGGGGAAGAATTGGTTTGTTAGACAATTGGTTGAGCACTTTCCTGATTATGAAATTTTTAGGAAGAGTGCAAAAGTGGATGGTAAAGTTCTAAAAATTTCTTTGATCCGAAAGAAAATTGACTTAAAAACTACTGAAACTGATGAAAAGGTAGTCAGGCAAGAAAGCGGAAACGGAAATAATGAAATGACAAAAGGTTGATTTTAGTGGGTTTTTATAATTAAGGTAGTCAGGTAGACAGGTATTATATATCTATAGAGGTTTAGTAAATTTACAAAATTTTCTTAATTTCTTGTAAATAAATAATATATA
>JAFXWR010000271.1 GCA_017542725.1 Lachnospiraceae bacterium
GTGCTCTTCCGATCTAGTATGTGCAAGAATGTTTTGTAAATGTAGAGGATGAATGGAGACATGGCGAGGACTTTAATAAAATACCTGCACCAGAACAGATACCTTTATATATTCAAATGGACGTAGTAGAAACAAAAGGGTTTCATTTATGTGCTTATTTAAATGTGGAATCAGAAAAGTTGACTTTTGCCTTATATCTATCACCAAAAGAAAAGGTTGCAGAACGAGCAGCTAATAGCTTGGGTATTGATGATATTACAATAGCTATTGAACTTATTTTGGCAGATATGGAGGGTTTAACTTTTATTACAAAGGCTTTAAAAGCACCAAAGGATAAAGCTAAAGTAAAATGGACTGACCCTCAGTATATGCCAAGTGATGTAGCTGAACGTCTTGCTGATTGTAGAAATATTAAAGAGGATGTAGCTATATTGGTAAATGCAAGATGGAATTGGATGAAAGATACTGGAAAAGCTAAAAAAGATAACTTGAATAAAGAAGACGCTTTGGTAGAAGTTTTAGATTGGTTGGATAGTAATAGTCAGTACTATTTGTGTGATATATCTAAGGCAGAATATGATAGATTAAAAGCAGATTAAGAGGTTAATATGGTAGATATTACAGATAAAGAATTAGAGTCTATGATGACGTTTTTTCGGAAGAAGTATTTTGACGGTATTCCAAATATTATGTGCTATTTTGCGCCACAAGAGTTCTTTGATGATGAAACTACGGAGGCTTGTTTTGGGTTGGAACAGAATGAGAACTACAGTATAACCGAGGATGAGTTGTATGATTCTTATGGATATAGTCATCATTATGAAATAGAAGAGGGTTTTGGATTTGATTATGGTACACCATCATGGACAGACCCTTTAAATAAACCTACACCTTATATTGCAATAGTGGAGTCTTTGCGAAATAATGACCCAAGACATTTAATAGGTACACTATTACATGAGTTAGCCCATTATTGGTGTTGGTATTGTGGTTATGACCATTCTGACGGAAGTGAACAATATGAGAGAAAGTTAAAGGAAATGGGTATTCCTTCAAATTTTGAGAGACGCTTTAATAAAGATACAAAACAATGGGAAGATGCCTTTGACTATGAGAAAATGGAAGATTATTATTTTGATTATCTTTCTAGTTTAGAGTGAGGTAAAGAGATGAGTAGTGAATTTGTAAACCGAGATAAAGATGTATTAGTTAATGGAATTGAAGATATTAAGATTTTTTTACAATATTTGTATCTTAGTTCAGAGCATTCGGTTACGATTAAAAATGCAATTAATGTGCCATTAAAGATTTTTATTCCAGAGGGAAAAGAAGATTTGTATTTTAGAAATATGAATTTTCCAGAGTTACCTTTAACGCCTTTTACACAACACATGAATCTGTCTTCATTGTTGGCAGTTGTAGACTTAATAAAAGAGGAACCTGCCGAGGATGCTAATACATTTGTAAATCGTTGGGAGGAAATTAAGACAATTACTTTGGCAAATATGTTCTTAAATTAGGATAAAATATGAATGAGCAGACTTCTTTGCGTCAATTATATTTAAAAGTTTTGTAAGACCACATGAACTCTTGATATAATTTAATCTTATGTTGTAAAATTTGACTTTTCTTAATCTTTCTGTTATCATGTAAAAAGTCGTTATCTTTATGGGAGAAAGCTATAAAGTATAAGGATTCGGTAGTAGAAAGAGAGGTTTTACACTATGAGATTGAAAATACGAAATTGGATAATGTTATGTTTTATGTTGATTTTGCTTATAAACCAGAATAGTATAGCAGTAAGTGCAACTGAAACAACGAATGACGCACGTACTGCTTATGTTTTTATTGGAGATAGTCGTACTGTAGGTATGGATAATGTAGTGCATATGAGTGATATGGATGATACCTTTGTTATAGCCAAGGTTGGTATGGGTGCTAAATGGTGGCAGGAAACAGGGTCACTTGAATTACATAAACTTCGTACAGAGAACACACAGTATAATAAATGGGTTTATATCTTCAATTTAGGCGTTAATGATTTAGGAAATGTAGAAACTTATAAGGGTATTATAGATAATTTGGAGAAAGAAGCTACCGTTTATTTTATATCTATTAACCCTACTGTAGATGAAGTAAAAGGTGTACAGTGTGCGTCTATTGAGAAATTTAATGAACTTATAGAGCCTGTTTGCGATAATTATATAGACTCTTATTCTTATTTAAAGTATAAGGGTTATTATGCTAAAGATGGTATGCATTATGACAAGGCTACTTATCAGACATTATATGAGTTTATAGATGAAAGTATTACATTGAATGAATTTTTAAATGAACAACATAATGCTAAACAAGTGTTAGGTTTTATGGTAAAGTCTTAAGAAAGGCATATTAAATGATAGTAGATGTAAACGATAAGGAATTTGATACGACTTATTCTAAGCCGATTGTATGTGAAGATGATGAACAAGCTATAACTTTACTGATAGAGGAAATTCATAGACTAATAAAATAATACGGAGGCATTATTATGGCAGACAGAGATTGGGAAGATAAATTTCGAGAGCAAATGACTCAGGTGCATGATATTATTAGAGAAACTGCAGAGAAGTTTGTAGAAACTATCAAGACTGGGGATCAGGAGATTTTTGAACCTTATATTTATAAAGACTCTCAAATGGATGATTTTATGGATAAGGTTCTGGGGAGGTTCGAGGGGTCTAGTCTGAA
>JAFXWR010000272.1 GCA_017542725.1 Lachnospiraceae bacterium
CCCCTACGATTATCTATTTAATAAATTGTGTAATAATTCATTGCACTTTTTGTAAATGTAAGTTTAGTCTTCATTTATAAAGAACTTGCCGTCCTCGTAAAGTATCTTTCCATCTACCATAGTGAGTTTGACATTTTGTTTTCCGCAGGCATATACTAAGTTATTAATAAATGTATTTCTTGGCTGCATATTTGGCTTATTCACATCTATAAGCACTAAATCAGCAAGTTTTCCCTCTTCTAAAGAATCTGCATCTTTATGTCCCAAACAGTTTGCTCCATTTACCATAACCATCTTAAGTATCTCTTTTGGATTTAGTGCAGATGGGTCATCATTTGTAACTTTTTGAAGTGTAGTGGTTAAATACATTTCTCTAAACATATCTATGGCATTATTACTTGCAGGACCATCAGTTCCTATAGCAATCCTTACTCCGCTATCCAAAAACTTTTTGATTCTTGGTATGCCGCTTGCGAGTTTCACATTTGAACCTGGACAAGTAACTATTGTAAGGTTTCTCTTTTTAAATATTTCTATGTCATCGTCATTTATATGCACACAGTGGTAGCCTCCACCACCAAAATCATATAGACCAAACTTTTCAAAAACTTGTGTTGGTGTAAGTCCTCCCCATCTATTCTTACACTCTTCAAATTCAAATTTTGTCTCGGAATTATGAACATAGAACTCTGCTTTATATTTATGAGTGAGTTCTGACATCATTTTCATTATCTCTTCGTTATTAGTATACTCTGCGTGAAGTCCGAATGTATACTTTACAATGTTTCCGTTGTCGCCTTTATAATTATTTATCTTATTGTAAAATTCTTCTGGTGCAATAACTTTATCAAATTGAGTTATGGAATCACAGATGTTTACTCTAAAACCTGCTTTATATGAAGCTTCGGCAACTGTATAATTACTTTTATACATATCCATGCTTCCAGTAACACCTGATGTAAGATTTTCCATGATACCAAGCAAAGTGAAGTAATAAATATCTTCATCAGTAAGTTTTGCTTCATTTGGAAAACAATATGTCTTTAGCCAATCGTGAAGTGGCAAGTCATCTGAGAGAGATCTCAAGAAAACCATTGCATTATGAGAGTGTGAGTTTTTGATTCCTGGTATTAGATAGTTATCGTTACAGTCAACTACTCTCTCGTAATTAGAGTCATCACTTGCATCTGTTGGTCTTATAGTTTTAATTCGGTTATTTTCTACAATCAAATCTTGTGATTTTAAGATTTCGAAATCCTTGTTTAAGACATTTGCATTTTTAAATTTTATTGACATAACTTCCCCTTCGGGCTCTGCAAGCATTCGCCCCTACATTGCTCTGCAAGCATTTACCCTTACTTTGCAATACAAAAAATGCGGATAACAGGACTTGAACCTGCACGGTTTCCCGCCAGAACCTAAATCTGGTGCGTCTGCCAATTCCGCCATATCCGCTTATCTACTATATTATATCTTAAAATTGATAATTTTACAATAAAAAAGCCCCTATAAATAAGGGCTTTTTTAATAATCACTAATAGATATTTTTTATCATAGTGTCCATTAGCGAGTATAGTATGTCATAAATTTGCGGAACTTCTTTACTAAAATTTCGTAGATTTATAAAGCATGCATTTGGATATTCATTTGCCACATCTTCAACTGCCATATCATATAGGGAACTTTCTATAGGCAAGCCTTTACTATTTTCATAATCTAGAGATGCATACAGAAATACATTTTTATGTTTTAAACATGCTTCATTTAGATATTCTCTAAGTGTGTCTTTAAATTCTTCTACATCAGTCTGATATTCATAATCATTTAGGCCAGATGTTATGAATACACTTTGAGCTTCATAATTTATAGCTCTCAAGACTTGTTCCTTACATTGTGAAAGTAAAAGTGAAGGACTCGAAAAATTTAAGATTACATATTCCTTTTTATTCTCATAGTCAAAGAATTCTTGTGCCGCTATGTCTCCTGTCACTGCAATTTGTTTTTTGTTCACTTCATTGATTGTGGAGCCTATAGATTTAGACATGGATCTAAAGATGGAGTAAACATAAAATTGTAATTTTGCATCCAATGTCTCGTAAAAAAACTTATCATAGTGTAAACCATCGCCAAAACCATGTTTTGTGTTATAAAAATATGACATATCAATATACATTACATTTTCATATTCATCCGCTAACTTTCTATATATCCTATCATATTCGGATGGTGAATAACTACCATTACCTATTTTTTTATTTGGGTAATCCATATAACTATGGAAAAATAAAAATTTATTTTTCGCACTTATCTCTTCTGCATATTTTCTAAGTTCTTGTTCAAACACAGATAATTCTGTATTCAACGCTTGGTCATTTACACCTGTGGCAAACAATATATAGTTATTGTTTGAGTTTATCGCTTCTTCAAATACTTTTTGATTTAATGGATTGTATATGGTTCCAACAGGAAAAATAAAATACTCATAAATTTCACTGTTTATACTTTTGTTGAAATATCCTGCATATGAATCTCCAACTACTGCAACTCCTGGAACCTTCAATACACCTGGTTCTTCGGCAAAAACTCTGCAAATAAAAGTTAGAGAAATGAATATAACCAACCAAAATATTTTTTTATAACAATCTCTCATTTTTAAAACTTGGGCGGGCTGTTACCCGCCCATACTTATCCTATAAATTTTATCGCATTAGCCAACTCTAGTCGCAACTCCACCATTATTAGGGTCGCAGAAATATGTAGCACCTGCGACAGTTATGACGCCAGCAAATACAGAACCTATCATATCACCTGACTCTACAAGATAATAGAGGTTTCCATTTATCTCAGTTAGTCCTGTTCTCATTGCTCCATCATCGCCAAAGTAATAGTAGAATCCATCTATTTGTACAACTCCTGTAACTTTTTCATATGTCACATTTCCTGACGCATCTGTCACAGGAACAATAAAGTTAATAATTCCATTACCGGCATTTACAAATCCTTCTCTAAGTTCTGTATTTGCAAAGTTAACCATAGAAGCTTCATTAGCAATTGTTTCATCAAGTATTGGTACAGTCTCACCTACTGCACTTACATTCATTGAATCCATATCGTACACATATGAAAGTCCATCAAATGCTGACAAGTCACCTACAATTTTACCTTCTGTATCTGTCATATATACAACTCCACCAACTAGTATTGTAATACCAGCCATAAGTTTTCCTGCTTCAGCACCAGACTCTTGTAAATAATAAATATTTCCATTATGTCTTACTAAGCCAGTGAGCATTTCTCCATTTGCATCAACTGCATACCAGCAACTAGTGCCTGAAACAAAACTTTCAAAGAATGTATTTCTTGCAGGTTGACCATTAACCATATATTTCCACTTATTTACTATAGGGTCATAATTCCAAACTCCGCTTTCATTTGAATTTGAACTACTTACACCTGAAGGAACAATAAATTCAATTTGTAACCCTGTATCATCTCCTATAAGTTGTCCATTTTGATTAAAGTCTCTTACAGCACCATCTATATTTGCAAGACCAGTTACCATATTGCCGTAATTGTCTAAATAATAAGTTCCTGTTCCGTCATTTATCCAACCTGTCTTAGCTGTACCATCGTTGTTGAAATAGTGCCATGAATTCTTGTTATCATTTGCGTTTATAGTATATTGCCATCCATGTAATGTGTTGCCTTCTGGGTCTCTTGCTACATACTTACCTTTGGTTGAGTCATATGTCCAGTTAGCTATAGCGGTTATTTGCTGAGTTGTTGGTAATGTGCCACCAGCTCCGCCACCGCCGCCGCCACCACCGCCAGTACCGCCACCGCTGCCTTGCTTCTCCCATTCAGCGTAAAGTGTCAAATCTTCATACAATTCTACTTCTTGTTTATTTAAGTAGGTTTTCTTGTCTGAACCTTTCCAATATTTAAATGAATAATTATTCTTTTCAAATTTGTTTGCTTTAAGTCTTACTTTTGTACCAGCTCTTACAATAGTTGGATCCATGCTGCCTTTACCACCATTTCTCATGTAAGTAATCGTGATGTTGTATGTGTCTATATAATTAGCATAAACTCTATTATTGCTTGAATCAGTATAAAGAGTGTCCTTGGTTATCTCATTTTTACCTGCAGCATCTGTTGTCCACTTTCTAAATAATCTTGTTGTAGTAGCTGGTATAGGTTCTACAAACGAACCATCTGCATTCTTAGGTTCACTTGATGTTCCTATAGAATAGTATGGTGCATCTAAGTAAGCTATGAACACATTTGTTGTCTTTCCAGTTGGAAGAGAACCTTCACCGAGTTCCATCGTAATCATAACTTCATTGTTATTCCAAAGTGGGAACAACTGTAAATCTGAAGTACTTCTAAATACTGAATCTACTGTATAGTAATTTGTACCATTGTATGTCTTTCTTGCATAAGGTTCAGTTATCTTTGATGTCACAAACTTACCTGTGAATGTATAATAATTTCTTGTCTTAGGTGCAAATGCAGGTGTATCAGAGAACTTCTGATCATAAAGTATAGAATATCTTCCCTTATATGGATCTGGTACTGTTCCCTTCTCTTCATTTTGTGCAAGAGAAATATAGTATTTATTTCTTCCCCACATAGCATAGAGACGAACCTCCATTCTGCCTTCTGGGTCAATTGCAACTTCTTGTTTATCGCCATAGTACTTACTCTTATCGTGCTCAATTGCTTCTGCCTCAGCTGCTGTAAGAGGAGTTTTAGACCAACCGATAAATCTATATCCTGTAAGTGAGTAACCATTTGGAGAAAGTGGCATAGTAACATGACCAGATCTACTTTGAGTTGCTGTAGTACCTTTTATTTCATTTGTATAAGGACCAGGTGATACTGGTGTATTCTTATCAAATACTACTTCAAATGGTCCTGTCTCCCAATTAGCATAGAGAGTTACTACATTGTCATCCTCTGAACATCTCAAGTTCTTAACTTTTGCCTTGTTGTTATAAGTGAGTTTTATTCTTGGAGCAGTCTCAGGGTCTTCCTTACTATAGTCAATAGCATTTCTATCTATCCAATTTGAGAATGTCGCAACAGGAATCTTAAATCCAACATCTGGAAGTGTTATTTCCTCATCAAATTTTACACCCGTTATGTCTGCCATAGTTCCAGTTGATGATGTAGTTGCAGGGTCAAATTTAATCGTATAAGTTATAGGGTCCCAATTTGCATAGATACTATCGCCGTGAATAGTGTGATTATAAACTGTATCATTTGTCACAACTACAGCTCCTGCCTCTGTGGCACTCTTCTTGGTACTAAATTGAGTTGTCTTATATCCAAGTCTTGATGGTGTTGTCAAGTAAAGTATTCTATATCCATCTGGTATAAGTATAGAGTAAGTTGTAGGATTTGTCACTCCAGGTTGAACTATTCTATGTGTATCTCCAGTCATACCTTTAAACTTACCACCATTTGCATAAATAGTTACTTCATAAGTCTTATATCCGATATAAATATTATTTGTTCCATTTACTATCTGGTCATATACAATCCATGGCTCTCCAGGAGTCTCTCTATCCCTATATGGATCTTCTGCGTATATAACATCTTTATAAGTAAGTGTTGGTCCAAATCCGGATGCAGAATTTAGGTCATCTAATACCTTTGTTCCTCTCTCTGGCACATAATATGAGAGCTTCATATCTCTTGTTGCAGTTCCAATCTTAAATGTCTCTGTTGAAGCATTGGTTACATAGATATTTCTCATATTGCTTCCAGTAGCAAATGTGACATTACCATTGAATAAGAAGTTCACCTTGCTATCAGCTGTTATGCCTGCTGGAGTAGATAACTTATATGAATAAGTGCTGTTATTTGCAGTGTTCTTAAATACACCACCGCCTAAGTTAAATGTTGCTCCATTATTTCCTGAAAGAACATAGTTGCCAAGCCCATTTACGAATACTATGTCATTTGTTGTATGCTCATCTATGGTTGTAGCATGAGGACCTGTGAGTGTTACTGTAGTGAACGTACCACCATTGTTAAATACTGCATTGTAGTTACCACTAAATACTATATCTTTATCAAGAGTTACTTTAGCCTTGTCTATATACATTACACTGCCAGCTGATGTAGAAGAACCATTGTTTTCAAATCTTGAGTTTTTAATTGTGATGGTTCCTGTACCACCATTAAAGTACATTGCACTTCCTTCACCAGTTACATTTGTAATTGATATTGAAGAAATAGTTACTGATGTATTATTGTTTGTAAATGCATATAGAGAACCTTTTTCTGATCTATTGTTGTTGAATGTCAATAAGCTATTTCCACGTGTGAAGCCTTTAATATTATTAAAGTAAATAGTACCAACTGTTGCAATATTATTAGTAAATGTAGCATCTGCATTGATTGTAAATGCAGTATTGTCAGCATAGATTGCACTACCATTTGCTGCTTTGTTATTTGCAAATACATATGAGCCGCGACTTCTGTCTGCACGAATTTCACCGCCAGTCATATAAATTACTCCACCATCAGTTGCTTCATTATCTGACATATTGACATTTGCATCGGCTTTTACAGCACCAGCAGCCATTCCAATTACAGAGCCTTTTATACCCTTATTGTTTCTAATTACTGAACTATTGCTTGCAAATGTGAGAGTTGCTCCATTTACATAGAATATGCTACCTTCACCAGTAGAAGTATTATTTTCTACATTTACCTTACCAAGTTTAGTTTCATTGGTTCCTTCAAGAGCCATCATATAACCTGAGTTATTATTATTATCGATAGCTGTGTTACTTACAATAACATCTCTTGTTGGTGAATTTATAGTCACGAACTTCTTGCTATTAGTATTTCTATTAAACTCTACATTATCAAGAACCAACTTAGCATTATTTATTGTTATAAATCCATCTGTTACGTCGTTCTTAACATTTGTAATACTTGTAGAAGAAATTACTACCTTGCCACCTACTGCATTTATAAACTTCTGATTGTTAGAAGCATTTGTAGTGAGTCCATCTACATTTACATTATAGAAGTAAAGTTCACCAGTGCCTGAAACATTGAACATAGGTGATACTGAAGCTGATTGATTTGCACTATGAGTGAGGGCTGCATTATTTCCACCCATTCCGCAGTCTGTAATATAAATCTTCTTATTGGTAATATTGAATAACTGCACGCCTTTATCAACTGAAAGCTTGTAGCCATTCAAGCATATAGCTGAACCATCTGGCAAGAAGTCGAGAGCCTTCTTTACTTCTACATCAGTTGCAAGTGCAATATACTTAAGTGATGCAATAGCTTCCATCTCTGCAACACTATTAACTTCTGCAAATGATACAAGAGAATCGTGTATGCTTCCATCAACGTGTGGTACTGTATCTACTACAAGTTTGCCACAGAGTGTGTGATCATGACTTCCAAGAGTGATTATAGTATGACCGCCAACTTTTACATGACATCTCTCTTTATACATATTCCACATTACTTTTTGTGTTGGATCAACTACTGATGGAGCAATCCAATTTTGAGCAGCTACTGGCATACCTTCAATAGTTACTCTATCAAGATATGACTCTACATTACGTGCTACATATTGAGTTGCAATTATATTGGTATCTGTTACATTTTTCTTAAACTCAATTACTTCGTAGTTATCACCAAGTTTTACAGATACATCAGCATACTTGCCTGACTTATAAAGTCTTGTATTTGTTCCTTCATATTCTTTATCAAGTTTAATTATATTTTCTGGAGTAAATACTGGAACTGAGTCAAATCCTGTGATTCTATATTCATTCCAAAGTTTCAATACATCAATTTCTTTATTCTCTACTGACACAGATATATCTGACCTTGTAGAAAGCTTATGAGCTGCATCAGCATACATACTTCCACCTGAAGTCATAAAGATATTTCTTGCATTTCCAGTAAATGCCAAGTTATCGTTTATCTTAATTCTATCGCCTACTGAAACTGTTCCTCTCTTCACATAGAGTGCACCAGTTGATCCATTGGTATTGTTTGTTATATTAGTCTCATCATAGATATTAAGAGTTGCATTAGCATCATCTATAACAAGTGTGGAATTAGTTGATCTATTATCTTTTATTTCTGACTTACTTATAGTAGTGTTCTTACCATAAACTGCTATGATACTTCCAACTGCATTTGCATTCTTAACCTTTATGTCGTCAAGAGTTACATTGTCAGCAAGTATCTTAATTGCAGCTCCATCTTTGTCGCCATAAGCGCCATCAATAACGAGCTTACTTATAACAGGTCTATATGAACTTGAATCGGTGTTATCAACTACAAGTACAGGACCGTCATTTCCAAGTAACCTAAATGTATTTGCTATATTGAATGTAGAGTTATCTAAGTAAATACCTGCACCATTTCTTCCCACATTGTTTGTCATATTAAATGTGACAAGTGTTGGGTCAGTGGTTATATTAGCTCCTTTTGCATAGATCATACCATAAGTTGCTATATTTTCTCTTATGTACATCTTATCACTTAATGTAAGTGTTGCATTATTAGTTACATTGAATGCTGCACCCTTATTAGCACTATTTCCGTTTATGTACATATTCTTATTTGTTACAAGATTAGCATTTCTTCCAGTAAGTTCAATTGCACTTCCTTCATTATTTTCGAATTTTGATTCGCCGTTTATAGTTGTAGTTACATTGTTGACCTTAAGTGCAACTCCTATTTCTCCGAGCATACCTTTTAACTTATTGCCTATAAAGCTGATTGTGCCAAGTGTAACTGCGTTTCTCTCTACACGTACAATAGATAATGGTGCTTCATTGTTGATGAATGATATGCTTGCAAACTTAGTATTACCATTTGCATTAATAGTGAATACTGAACTCATTGCATCTTCATCACCACTATTATAAACTTTGTTGTCTCTAAATACTGTATTATAGAATGTAACATCTGCAGCATTATTTATCTTCATCCAAGATGTTGTATTATCTGCATTATCATAAATATTATTCTTAAATGTCACGCCATCAAATACAACTTTAGCATCTTTTCTAATATCCATTATCTTAGTGTTATTATCATCAGCATCTACAGTAAATCCTTCAAATTGAACACCATATAATCTAAGTTCACCATATCTTACTAAGAAATGGTAATCTGAGCTACCTTCATCGGCTCCTACCTTAGAAACTATAGCACCCTTAATCTTGTCTGTACCACCACAATCTGTAATAGTTAAGTTCGTAAGTTTGCCACTTGCAAGTTCAACTCCATATCCCTTTAAGAACTCTAACTTATATCCATTTAAGCAAATTGCATCGCCAGTGCTTAAGTATTTATCTAAACTATCAGTTATCTCGCAATTAGAAGCAAGTACGAAGTAATGTTGTCTACTTGCTGCTGGGAGATTAGAGTTGTCAATAAAGTCTTGCATAGTAACTACTTCTGTCCACTCTACATCAGCATGTGTTACATTGTCAAAGTGAGCACATGATGCAGTTGATGGTAATCCACATATTCTATGCTTATGAACTTTAGATATGAATGAATTTGGTCTTGTAAGTTTTACATTGTAATTTCCTCTTGCAAATGACCACTCAACCTGTTTTGTCTCGTCAGTTGGTGATGGAGCGAGCCAGATTTGCTTACTCATATCTTTTCCGCTTGTTGAAACTGGATCTACGTATGTAAGCACATTTCTTGCTACATATTGAGTTGCTATCACTACATCGTTTACAACAAATGTAAGTGGTATGAAACCATCGCCTACTGCTAACTCAACATTACTATATGATCCTTTCTTATATACTCTATGTCCAAGTGACTTAGCCGCATTGTCAATTAAGAATATATTACTTGGGTCATTCATAGTATTAGTATTCTTAAACTCATCGAAATTATACTCATTCCAATACTTGAATATAGTCATATTGTTGTTAAGAGCCGCTACGCTTATCCTTGACTTTGTAGCTATCTTCTTTCCTGCTACATTCTTGATAAGTCCGTTTGGACGTACAAGTATTGAAGCTACATCAGTTGAACTATTATTATTTATCTGAACATTTCCCTCTACATAGAGAGTACCTTTTAAGTCAACTGCATATCCTGTTGGTAAGACATTGTTGGTAATGCTTGTAGTTCCAAGAAGCACAAGTTCTGCGCCAGTATCTATATCAAGTATGCCATTTGTCTTTCCTGTCATACTTAAGTTACTTATAGTAGCTTTTGTATTTGTATGGAAGATGCTTGTTACAGTATTGTTATCTGTATCATATTGACTTGTTAATTCTATATGAGAGTTGTCAAGTTCTAACAAATAATCTGCTACGTTGTCTTTTACAACTATCTTTTCTCCATCAAGAGCGCTCTTGCCAGATAATTTAATCAATGCTCCATCTGTGACATTGTTATTTATAATTGATAATGTAGATATTGATAAGTTATCATCAAGTTTAAGTGATACTACATTGGCATTGTTAGTATGCACATTTGCTATACTTACTGATGCCACATATGTTATAGACGAATCTATCTCTACTACTGGAAGTGTTGATGCATTGTCTATATTCTTTATAGTTACATTTTCAAGGTAAAGTCTTGCATCACTATCTGCCTTAAGTACTGACTGTCCAAGTGCAGCTGTGAAGTTCATATTTGATATAGTAATGTTGTACATATTTAGTCTTCCGCTTATATCAAATACACTATCCTTAGTTCGCGATACAGATGTTGTGTTGCTTACTATAGCTCCTGTGCCCTTGCAATCTGTAAATGTGATTTCTTTATCCTTGGCAAGTGTAAGCACTGTCAATCCTTTAGCAAGTTTCATTTGATATCCATTTAAGCAGATTACTGAACCTGTAGCTAAATTATCAAGTGGTCTATCAACAACAATATCGTTGTTGAGTACGAAATACTTATTTACATGATTATTTAGCATCTCATCAAGATTTGAAACATCAGTAAATGATAATAACTCTTTATGCATTGTGCCATCCATATGGGCATCTGAATCGGTAGCAGTATGTCCACATGCTGTATGAGTATGTGCTGAGAGCAATACATATGCATCTTCTGTCAACTTAACTGAATACTTAGCCTTGTCCATTTCCCAATTTACAGTTACTTTCTCATCATCAGGTGAAGGAGCTATCCATACCTGCTCACTCATTGGTCTATCATGGAGTTTTACATAGTCTACATAAGCATCTATATTCTTTGCTACATATTGAGTTGCAAGTATCACAGTGCTTGTCTTCTTCTCTTTAAATCTAAGAACTGCATATTCTTTACCAAGTCTAAGTTCTACTTTATCATATATGCCTGCTTTATAAATTCTCTTATCAGCATTAGTTGTAGCCGCATTATCAATGTGGAAGATTTCAGTTGGTGCGTACATCACTCTTGAGCCTGATACATCGCTAAAGCTTGCAATCATTGAATCATTCCAATATCTAAAGAATGGACTCTCTATATTCTTTACTTGTACATAGATTTCAGAAGATGATGAAATCTTAGATATCTCATCGCCTCTTATTGCCTCTCTGTCCACAACTAAGTTAGCGTCGCTAAGTGCACCGCTTATATTTGCCTTGTTATCCTTAACTACTATGTCACCGCCTAATATAAGGTTTGCAGTAGCAAGAGTTACTACACCATCTGCAGCTACTTTATTGTCCTTTATAGTTACATCGTTAAGTGTTACACTAATTGTTGCTGTATTTCCTTTAGCTGAAATAAGTGTTACATTTGTTTCGTTGTCTGACATAACAACATTTTCAAGTAATGCATTAGTCTCGGCATAGATGATGCTTGAATTTTTGTTTGTAGTGTTCTTATTTTCTTTCTCATCAGCAAATCTTATATTTCCAATTTGTGACTCAGCGCCAAATACATATATTTCTCTACCCTGTCCACTTACGCCAAGTGCAGAATTCTTAGTATAGTTGCCATTTAATACATATGGGTCAAGTTTACTTCCTAATAAAGTTGCACCATTAAGCGCAATAGCTCCACCATACTGTGCCTCATTATCTTTTATAATAAAGTGGTTGTTGAGACCAAGTCCTGACTCTTCTATGCTTATCGCACCACCTATTCTTGCTCCAGTATTTCTTGCTATACTGATTGTTGCTAGAGCCTCTAAAGTTGCATTTGGACCAATATAAACTGGTGTATATGATGCATCTCCATATACCTTATTATCTTCTATCTTAGTCTCTGCCGATACGTTTACAGTTGAATTTCTATTTAAGTTAATGAGCGCACTAGTTACTGAGTTAGATGATATATTTGTCTCTCCATTTAAGTCTACAGTAGCACCTTCACCTACACGGATTGCATCTGCAATTATATTGTTTGTTAATTCTAGTTTGCCAAATGCCACATTGACATTTTCATCAACTTCTACTGCTGTACCACCTCTATTGTTGTTAAATGTAAGTTCTCCAAATGTGATACCTAAGTTGCCGACAGCTCTTCTCTTTAAGTTCATCAAGCTATCATCTTTTCCAACAATATTATCTTTAAATCTCACTTTATCGTAAAGTATCTCGCCATTTTGTTGAGAGTTAGAAATTAAGTTTACGTCTACTCCGTTGATACTATTTCCCATGAATAGCACGTCGTGTAGATTTGCTTTTGCATCTCTTCCTACATTTACTATACTCATACCAAAGTCTGCATTAGTAAAGCTAAATGTAGCGAATTGAACATTATAGAAGTTAACTTCTGCGGCTCTTTGTATATTAAATGGTGGATCATTTAAACTATCATCATTGTCTACTTCTGTGATATATCCTCTATTAGCAACTCCTGTATTCACCGCATTTCCACAATCAGTGATATTTAAAACACCTTCATCTGTAAGTTTAAATCCACTATTGCCATGCTCAAATATCATATTATGCCCTGCAAGACAGATAGTTGAACCTGAAGCTACATTTCTAATAGGAGTATTGATGTTGTCATATATTATCAAGTCATTTCTAAGTGCTACATATGCTGGCTCTGCTTGAGAAAGTGCACTTATCAATTCATCAAGATTAGATACAAACCTAAATGTCACAACCTTATGTTCTTCTCCACCCATATGAACGCAAGACTCTGTGGCAAGTAATCCACAAATCTTATGAGTGTGAGAAGCAAGTGTTGCATATCTTGTATTAGTAATCTTGACACTATATTTTTTGTCATTGCCAAAGATCCAATCAACAGATTTAGTCTCATCGCGAACATCTGGTCCTTCCCATATAGCATCCTTTATTGCCATGCCTGCTACTTTAACTGTGTCAACATAAGTCTCAACATTTTTAGCTACATATTGAGTTGCAATTATATCTTTATGAGCCTTGTCACTTGTAAATACTAATTTCTCGTAGTCTCTACCAAGTACAAGAGTTACATCACTATAAGTTCCCTTCTTGTAAACTCTAAATCCTCTGTCATAAGAACTCTTATCTACCTTAAATATCTCTTCTGGCAAGTAAGCTGAATGAGCATCATCAAACTTATCAAATCCAGCTATAGCATATTCATTCCAGTGCATAAAGATTTCATTTTCAACATTTATGTCTGAGAAGTAAATCTCTGAGCTTGTAGATATAGGTGAAATGTATCCAGCCTCAAGTTTAGCACCCGCTCCAATTTTCACATTAAAGTCTTCTCCCGCTAAAGTCTTATTGTCTTTTACCACTACATTATTATTGATAGTCATAGTTGCTGATTCAATATCAATTGCACCATATGTATCTACTATGTTATCTCTTATTGTAACTTGATTTTCAATATCAACTGATGCAGCGTCTCTTGTGTATAAGAACGAACCTCTATTTCCTATATAAGACACTGATGAAATTCTAAGTTCTGTGTTGTAGCTAGCTCCATCATCTATGTCAAGTACAAATGCTGCTCTTCCAACTTCTATGCCACTTACACTTAACTCATTCATATTTATATATCCGCCATTTAAGTAAATCATAGAATTAGAAGCCTTGTTTGTACCTGTAAATATTAAGCCCTTACCAACTTCAACATCATTTAGGTGTTCCATCTTAATCAAATTATCACTTGCGTTATTGTCAGCAAATACTAAGTCTTCAAAGTTTGTATTGTTTTCTCCAGAATATCTTGAAACTATTAAGTTAGAAGCTTTGTTGTTTTCAAATGTCATTCCTTTTACATCTATGTCATTAGTTCCAAGTACTCTATTTGTTTCTAAGAATACTGCGCCCTCAGAGTTATTGTTCTTAAATATAATTCTTGAATCATTATTTGCGAATTCAAGTGATGCATTGGTAAGCCCTACTATAGAAGACATACTTGCCATATCAGGAGATGTAATTATAGCTTTATTACCAACTATCTCTACTTCGCCATCAATTATAAGCTTAGATTCAGCAGCTGCTATTGCTGATCCAAATACTGCTTCATTATTTACTATTTCACTTCTTGTAGTGATTACAAGTTCACTAGTTGTTCTTGCCATAATAGCAGCACCTGAAACTGCTTTGTTGTCTCTATATACTGCCTTGCCAGTTACTGTGAAGTCTACATCATCAGTTAATAGTATACCAGCACCTACACGTGCATCATTACTTATTGCGTTGAACTTATTTACTGTAAATGTTCCGCTATCTACTGAGATTACAGAACCATTATTAACTCTGTTGCCTATAGAGTTGAGTACTCCGTTTACAGCTACATTTGTGTTATATAAGTTAATAAATCCATCTATCATTGCAGTTTCAACTGTAGCAGTATTTCTAACTATTGACATAGTAGAGATTACAACTTCACTATCAGCCAAATCCATAAATGTTGCATTTGTAGTAGTATTATTTACAATGCTTGCTGATGCTACATAGAGCTTTGTGCTATCAGACATATTTAAGAATGCTCTACTATCAAATCTGTTGTTCTCTATCTCAACATTATTGAAGCTTACATTTCCATCATTGTCTACTCTGATAAACTCTTGTTTCTTAGTTGTATCTACATAATTCATAGAAGCAATTCTCAAGTTATAGAAGTTAAGTGCTCCATCTCTTACAAACATAGCTACAGGCTCTACAGAATATCCTGCTTCTCTATCAGGACCTGTAGTAATCATACCTTTACTTACATCGTGTTTGCAGTCAGTGAATGTAATTGTCTCACCACTTGCGAGTTGCAACATCTTAACTCCACGTCTAATCTTAAGTTCATGACCATTTAAGCAGATTGCAGATCCATCTTTTAATCCTATAGCTTTTGTAATTTCTACATCTGTAGCAAGTACAAAATACTTATATCCAAGATTAGAGTTCTTTATGATTTCATTTTCATTCTTAACTTGTATAAAGTTCACAACATCTGTGTGGATAGATCCATCAAGATGAGCTTCTGTGTCTACGAATCTATTACCGCATATAGTATGTAAGTGTGAAAGGAGTAATATGTCATATGCATTTTTCTTTCCAACCTTTACACTGCTATGAGATGCTTCATAGTAAACTATTACAGTGCTGTCATCTTCATCTTCAACTGTTGGAACGAGCCACAATTGATCAGAAAGTTTTGCTCCATCAATTATTACTCTATCCATATATGTCTCTACATTTTTAGCCACATACTGAGTTGCAATAATAAAGTCTGGGTTAGTTTCTCTCTTATAGAGAAGTGTAGAATAATCAATTCCTACAAAGAGTGACGTATTACCATATTTGCCAGACTTATAAATTCTTTGTCCTTCATCATAAGTTTCCTTATCAAGTATGAATATCTCTTCTGGCAAGTAAGCAACTCGATTATTTGCAAAGTTGTCAAATGACTCGATATGTTTCTTATCCCAGAAGTCAAACATCTTGACATCCATTCTATTCTTATTATTTAAGCTTATCAAAGAACCTGAAGCAATTATGTAACCAGGTGCGACAACTATACGAGCATCATCATGTGAGCCATTTAGTTTTATAGAGCCCATACCATCTACACCACCATGGTTATCATAGATACTTATATGTCCACCAAGTATAAGTTGTCCGCTCACTGCTATTGCCGGAGATGCTACATTTATATTATTGTCTACGATATTTACATCACCAATAAGTGCTGCTTTACCATATCTACTAACATACAATATTCTGTTCTCTTTGTCTGTGACTGTTAAATTGTTGAATGTAGCAATCCATGGATTAAGTCTATTTCCATTTACGTAGATAAGTTGGCCAAAGTAATTATCTGCAATATTAAATATGTCATCTATTGTTCCTTCAAATCCATTTTCTATACTGATAAGTGAGTAAGCTCTATTATCTCTTATATCACTATGTGAAGCATATATATTGCCTCTACCACTTATTTCAAATAATGAATGGTCAAGAGTAGAAGTATTTGATCTATTGCCAATTACTGAGATTGTAGAAATTATTATGTTGTCAATGTCATATACAAGTGATGCAAATGCTGCTACATCTCCACCAGCTCTATTATCTACAAAGCTTACACTTGCTACATAAACTCTTGACAAACTATCTGTCATATTGAAGAAACTACTATTAGAATTGTTTGTATTGTTTCTTACATTTACATTTTCAAGATATAATTTGCTATTACTATCGACATTTATAATGCTTTGGTCAAGTGTGCTGTCATCAAATGCCATATTCTTAAATGTGACATTGAACAAATAGAGCTCTCCACCTTGCACGCTTATCATAGCATCATCAACTGAAGAAGCTGTATTTGTAGATTGAGTTATAGCTCCTGTTCCTTTGCAATCTGTGATAGTAAATACATATCCTGCATTTAATGTTAAGAACTCAAGACCCTTGTCAACATTTAAGTTAAATCCGTTCAAACATATAACTGAATCTGAATCAAGGTCTATTGGTCTTGTAATATTTATATCATTTGAAAGTGCAAAATACTTGCCATTTGCTCTATTAAGATCATCTTCATTTCCAGCATTTACAAATATGATAGTCTGATCATGCTTCTTGCCATCAAGGTGAGCAACTGAATCTGTAGCAATATGTCCACAAACTGTATGCATATGATCGATCAAGTAAATTGTCTTTTCACTTGTAATCTTTACGCTGTGCTTTGTGCCATCAAATCTCCAAGTCTCAGTTATATCTTCATCAGCAAGTGTTGGAGCAACCCAAAGTTGACGTATCTCAGGCACGTCATAAAGTCTTATATCATCGACATATGTCTCTACATTATGAGCAACATATTGAGTTGCAATTACTACTCTGTCATCCTTATTTCTCTTAACCTTAATAGTCTCAAAGTTTCTACCAACCTTAAGTTCTACATTGCTATATGTTCCACTCTTATAAATCTTTCTATTTGGTGTTGTAGCACCATTGCTTAGTGTAAATATCTCTTCAGGCAAATATGCAACTCTACCATTTTGTAAGTCATTGAAGCTTGCTATATCATATTCATTCCAATACTTAAAGAATGTTTCCTCATCAGTAGATACATCTACATAAATTTCAGAATCTGATGAGATAGGATGATTGATATCACCATAGTAATCTGCATATCCTGATGTAACAAGGTTTGCATCTCTTCCAGTTGTATAATCTTTGTTGTTCTTAACAACCATCTTTCCACCAAGATATATGCTTCCATTATTTCTACTGTCTATTATACCTATAGATTCATTTAATCTATTGTGTTGTATATCTACATTTCTAAAGTTGTAATTACCTACTGCTAAATCAATAACTGGGTCTGCTGTAGTTATAGTGTTGTTACTTATCTTTATATTGTTGAATGTCACTTTGTCAGAAGATACATCAATTAGTGGGTGTCCTATTACAAAGTCAACAATTGATACTGATGAAATTATAGTCTCTCTTCCACTTGTATTTTCAACTTGTATCAATACACCTTCACTTGTGCCATTACCTTTTAATGTAAACATTCCTTCTTCAACTAAGATATTTGCATCATGCATCTTAATTATGGTTGCTCCACCTCTTGCTCTATTATTAGTAATAGCATAATTCTTTGAATCTTTTGGTACAACCAAAGTAGCTTCATTTAACATAATTGCGCCTGAACCAGCCGATTCGTTATTTGACATTGTCGCTCTATTTGATAAGTAAATCTTTGAATTCTTATCAGCATAGATTGCGCCACCATTTGACATTGTATTTGTTACATTGTTATTTGTAATAGCGATATTTTCTGCAAGTCTAAACTCTGCATTCTCTCCAACAAATATACCACCACCATTATCAACAGCTGTATTTCTGTCGATTTCAACTATGCCATCTGTTGTCATAGTTCCTTTTTCGCCTACATAGATAGCTCCACCTTTTTGACCTCTGTTGTTCCTTACTATTACACTTTCGCTTCCCTTCAATACTGCATTCAAGTAAATAGGAGCGCCTGTTGTAGCATCGTTATTTGTCACTATGATTGGAGCTTGAACATCCATATCTTTATTTATGACAATTGCCGAACCATTCTTTCCTATATTTCCTTCGAAGTAAAGAGGTCCTTCATTCTTAGCCTCTCCATCGAGAGCAAGTACACCACCAATATCTGCAAGTACTTCATTTCTTATGAAGCTCATGGTAGATAATGTAAGTACTCCTGTATCTTTTACATTTACTACTGCATAGGCAGCTCTATTATCTATAAATGATACACTTGCGAATTCTACATTATTGTATGCAGAAATTGGAAGTAATGAGTTAACTTCTGATGCATTGTTAAGATTTGCTACCACAGCGTTATTTTCAAATGTAGTGTCTACAAATCTCAATTTATAGTTTCCAGTTCTTGATAAGTTGAAGAGTGATACTTCAGTATGGTCATAATTTAAGTTACCAAACTTAGACTCTATAAAGTTTACCTTACCATTTTGTCTTAAGGTCATAAATGTTGAGTAATCATCACTTGTATTTGATATAGTAGCTACCTCTATACCATAGAAATTAATAGTTCCGTTTTGAACTATGAAGTTGCTACTCATCTCACTTGCATCATCACTCTCTGTAATATATCCCTTCTTAGGAGTATCAAGTGCTACTGCATTTCCACAATCACAGAAGTTAAGAGTGTTGTCTTGTGACATCATAAATGTATTCTTACCCTTCTTTATGATAAGTCTGTGGCCATTTAAGCATATGGTACTACCTGATGCTAGATTACTTATCTGCCTATCAATAATTAAATCTTGATAAAGTGCTAAGTAAAGTGGTCTACCTGGATGAGCGCTTATATAATTTACCAAATCTGTTTGGTCTGTAATATATGTGAACTTAACTTTCTCATGACTTGAGCCATCTATATGTTCGCAAGGAACTCCATCGCTAAGTCCGCATACCTTGTGTTCATGAGTTAATAGGTATACATCTCTTGCATCAAGAGTAGCGTTTACGTTGTAAGTTCCTCTTGCCATTTGCCAGTTTACATTCTTAGTGTTGTCGTCATTATCTGGTCCGCCCCATAACTGGTCATTGTCTTCAAGACCTCTAAGCATTATCTTGTCTACATAAGTAAGAGTATTCTTAGCTACATATTGAGTTGCAACTATGTCACTTGCATCTTTTCCAGTTCTAAATACAAGTGTTGCATAATCAGTTCCGGCATTAAGAGTTACTCTGCTATCTGTGCCCTTCTTATAAATTGCATATCCATTACTCTCTTCGTCTCTATCAAGTTTAAATATTTCTTGATGTAAGTAGAATTCGTGGTCGTCAAAATTATTAAACTCTTCTACATAATTGCCATTCCAATATTTAAATATCTCTTGCTCATTATTTTCTACAGAAACTCTTACTATAGAACCTGAAGCAATCTTATTTTCTTTATTCCAGAAACTTGAGCTTAATATACCGCCATCTGCTACATAGACATTTACAGGTCTTGACTCTAACGCGTTATTACCATCAATATAGACATGGTCACTTAAGTAAAGTGTTCCATCTTTTTCTACATATATGATAGGTTTATTTCCTACAACATTATTTCCAGTGATGTTAGTCTCGCCTTTAAGAGTTACCTGTCCTCCCTTACCTACATAAAGAAGTGTTTCATTAAGTCCTACAGTATTACAACTTGCAATTATTGCATAAGTATTTGAGTCTGTAGCATATAAGATTGCATTTACATTGTTGTCGTGAATATCAAATCCACCAGCAAACATATCTGAGCCTTCGTATGCTATAAGCCTTGCAATACCTATAGAAGTATTGCCTGCAATCTCTGCATAGTTAGCTGACATTCTTGTATCTTTACCAACTATATTGATAATCTGATTATCTGCTATATTTCTTACAATAGAAACTGTAGATGCAACTACACCATCATCAGACTCTGTGTATAGAGTGAGGAAGGCTGTATTTGCACCGCTTATGTTATTTTCTGCGATACTTACACTTGCAAGTCTTAATTTTGCTTGCTTACCATATACGCCAACTAATGATGCTACATCTTTTACTTCATTATTTGCAAATACTACATTTTCGATATTTGCGACACCTTTTCCAGTTACATGTAAGAATGATTGTTTATCTGTTGCACTGTCATTTGAAACTTTCATATCTTCTACATGTATGTTATACATATCTAAGACACCATCAGTAACTGAAATCATATTTTGTTTAGCATCTGCTTCACTTACGCTATTTTCTGATCTTGTAATAGTACCAATACTACTATTTATATTACAATCAGTAATAGTTATGTGTTCACCATTTGCTACATTGAATATATCTAAACCTTTTCTAATCTTAAGTGTGTAACCATTTAGACAAATAGATGAGCCTGAAGCAAGGTCTATTGTCTTTGTGATTTCTACATTTGTAGCAAGAGCAAAATACTTATACTTGCCTGTTGCTAAGTTTTCAATAAGTCCAGCTTCATCTCTTACAACTACGAAATTAACTATCTCGCTATGAAGCTCTCCATTAAAGTGAGGTATAGTATCAGCGACATCATTACCACAAATAGTGTGCTGATGGTTATTTAAGTAAACTATAGTATCTTTTGAAACTTTTACATTGTGCTTTTCTTCATACATTCTCCAAGAAGTTGTGATATCTTCATCATCAAGTGATGGAGCTACCCACTCTTGGTTCACGACATCTCTATCATGAAGTATTACTTTATCTACATAAGTTTCTATGTTCTTTGCCACATACTGAGTTGCAAGAACTACTGGTGAGTTCTTCTCCTCTCTGAATGTGATTGTTGCATAGTTATCACCGACTTTAAGTTCTGTATATGGGAATCCACCTTCTTTATAAAGTCTAAAGCCTTGATCAGTCATAAAGCCATCAACATGGAATATATCATCAGGTGCAAACATAATAGTTGGATCAACTAACTCTGCAAAGCTTGCGATATATGCCTCATCCCAATACTTAAATGCTGTATCATTATTATTTGCTACTGATACATAAATTTCTGAGTCTGAAGAAAGTTTAGCACCTTTATTACCAAGTGTCTCTCCTATACTATGAACATATAAGTTAAAGTCATCTCCTGTTGTCATCTTATTATCTTTTATAACTACTTTACCACCAAGGTAAATTCTTCCAGCCTCTACTTCTACTGCTGCTGCACTTAAGTTATTATTATTTCTAATATCGACATATCCTGCAAATCTTGTCTCTCCATCAATAATTTGTCTCAAGAATGAACCTTCATTGTCATGGTAAAGCACAGAGCCAGATGCTACAAATCTACTTCTTGAAACTCCGCTCATATTAACTGCTGCAAGTCCCAATTTATTTCCATACATCTCTGTTATACCATTATTATTGATGTTTGATGTATCCATATCTATCAATGCATTTCTTGTCTCATTGTCTACAAATAATAACTTATCAACATCTATAGATGCACCATAAGCTTCAAGTACATTTTTATTAGAAATATTGTTCTTAAACTCTACATCATCTATAAGTGTATCATCAGTCAACTCTATGTAGAGAACGCTATCTGTTGCTCTATTGTTGATAAATGAAAGCGATGCAAGGCTTATATTTTCTCCACTCTCTATATGCACTATCTCACGTCCATCGTTACCATCAAATACTATGCCCTTTAATCCATAATCTTCTGTATCATTTGCTATATAGACAGCTGAACCTTGATTGCCATCATTATTCTTTATAGTCCACTTCTTTTCTACATTGATTAGTGAATCATCTGCATAAACAACTGTTCCTTGTTCTGCATAGTTATCTTCTATGATTGATCTAGTTGATTCATTTGGCACATAAAGCTCTGCATTATCAAGATAGAATACTGCACCTTGATTAGCTCTATTTCTTCTTATGTCTACATTCTTAGGTAATGTAAATGTGCTGTTATCAATATAGTAAACCGAACCTTTTTCGCCTCTATTATCATATGCTCTTACGTATCCATCTGATACGAGCTTTCCATTAGCGCCTGTTATGTAAATTGATGAGTATTTACCTTTGTTGCCTACTACTTCATATCCATTTTTTGTTCGTACTGATGCATTATCAATGTAGATAATTCCACCCTTATTAGTTCCAGTAGGGTTTATAGTATTTCCTTTTGCATAAATTCCAAGCACGTCTACACCGGCAGGGTTAGTTCCACTGAACTTAACAACTGCCTTGTCGGTATTATTATTTAATATAGAAATGGTTGCATACTTAATTGCATATCCAGAAATTAAATTAAGTAAACCATTATTTGCATTTCTGATATTAGAATTCTTAATTATAATATTTGAAACTGTTGCCTTAAATCTATTATTAGTTGGTCTTATAAGTGGATGCTCTGATGAGTGTCCGTCTAAAGTTATGTTGTCAAATACTACATTCTCCGCATATAGTTTGCCATTAGCACCTATGTTGATGATAGTTTCTATATTTGAAGTGCTAAGGAAACTTATGGTTGCGAATCTAATGTTATATAAATTGAGTTGTCCTTGAGTAATTCTAAACAAATCTGTTTCTGCACCTGCGATTGTTGGATAAGATTCAGATATTGCTCCTTTTTCATCCTGATTACAATCACATATTGTAAGTGTCTTATCACCAGATATTGCAAAATCTGCACCTTCATCTATATAAAGTGTATGTCCGTTAAGACAGATTGCCGAATCATCTTCTAATGTATAGTTCTTAGTAATTCTTATGTCATTATAAAGTGCCCATCTCTTTTGCTTCAAACTTCTCTCTATATCATTTTCATTCATTATTAATGCAAAGTTTACAACTGAGTGAGATGCCTTATCATAGTGAGCACAGCTTTCACTTGCAAGTGTTCCGCAGAGTCTATGCTTGTGACCTGCAAGATATATGATGGTATCTTTTGTAACTTTTACATTGTATCTCTTGGTTTCATCTCTTCCCCAAATCCAATCAATCTCTACTTTCTCATCTTCAACTGATGGAGCAGACCAGATTTGTGCTTCTATTCTTACATCTTCTTCAGGTAAGAGTACTCTATCTACAAAAGTCTCTACTCTCTTAGCAACATACTGAGTTGCCACTACCAATTCTGTAGCATCCTTCTTAAACCTTAATGTCGCATAATCATAACCCCACATAAGAGCTACTCTCTCATATGTAGATATCTTATAGACTTGAGCTTTTCTTGCTACTGTATCATATGGCTTATCAGATCTAAATATCTCTTGAGTTACATAGAAATTCTTCTCATTGAATCTTTCTATATAAGTATCATTCCAATATTCAAATACTTTTACTTCTTCAGCAAGTGATGAGATACTGATTACTGAACCGCTTGCAAGTTTATGTCCTTCAATACCTCTCATCGCATAAGAAGTAGAAGCTCTTGAGAATACTAAGTTATATCCGAGGCTGCCACTAAAGTTATTATCATTTATAAATATCTTGTCACCGACATTTAATGTTCCCTTATTTACAAATACTGTACCATATCGAGTATTTGCATTTGCTGTGATAGATACAGAACCTACCATATTAACTATAGAATCTTCATCAAGCATTGTGAGAACTGATCCAGCAGTATTCACTGCCTTATTTTCTTTAGCCTCAAATACATCATTTATATCTACCTTGGCATTTCCTTTTACAACAATGACACCATGAGCCTTACCTTCGTTCTTTGTAAATCTGTTATATTCTTTAAACTCTACTTTTGACTCTTGTCCTATACTTACTATAGAACCGCTATTTGAAATATTTCCTTCTGCACTTATTCTAGTAAACTCAGCCTTCTTATAGTTTGTGAACAAGATTGCGTCATTTGCAAACTCATTATCTTTAACATCTAAATCAGTTATAGAAGTTGTAGCATTTGAATTAACAAATGACATAGCTGTATTCATAGTATTATTAGTAAATGAAGTTTCTTTTATGTCATATGAAGCATTGTTTCCACTTGCTACCATCGCTATATCCATCTGCAAGTTGTTTGTAAATGTCACATTGTCAACACTTACATCTTTATCATTTGTATAGATACCGATTACTCCAGAGCCATTATTGGCAACAAAGTCTATGTTTGACAATTTCTTAGTTTCTTTTTCAACATTCTATACAAAATGAACTATGCTACCTTTCTTTCTAAATCCGGTAAATGTAGTATCTGAAATACTTGCTTTACCTTTACTATAGATTGCAGCACCTTCATAATTTTCTGCCTTACTATTACTAAATGATGCAAATCTAATATTTATAATACTATCTTCGCTACCATAAATGCTTGCACCCTTACTAGATATATTTTCGTCAAATGTTATAGTGCTATCTTCGCCATCAACATTGAGTGTTCCTCTATTTACATAGATTGCACCTGCTTCTCTATAAGTTGATTTATTTCCATAGAATGTCGCACCATCTTTAATTGTCACTTTTGCTTCTTCATCATCAATGTTGAATATCACGCCTTCATTTGCATAAGGATTTGATGTGTTGTTTATATTTGTATTGTCATGATATTCTCCACCAAGCACTTTCATATCAGCAACTTTTTCTACTTTGATAAGCGCTGATGCCTTAGCTTGGTTGTCATATGCTTCTATGTTATTAAATGTAGCTACTTTTGCTTTAGCAAGTGTGATAATTGGAGTTGCATTATAGTTTGTAGCAATCTTTGTGTTTTCAATATCAAATGAGCTATCATCGCCATCCATAACAAATATTGAAGATGTTGCTCTTGTATTACTTATAGTTGAATAGTTGATGATTACATTTGATTCATCTGTTCCTTTTACAAGTGTTCTATTTATGTTGATAAAGTTAATGTGGTTGAGGACTAATGTCGAATCATTAACTTCTATAGCATATTTATCGGTAGCATCTTGACCACCAAGTAACTCGAAATGTCCTGTTCCCTTACAATCAGTTATTACAACTTTAACTTTTTCTGACATATCAAGGAAACTTATATTCTTATCAATAGTAAGTGTCTTACCATTTAAGCATATATCTATTTCTTCATATTGTGACCAAGTTCTTGCCACATCTTCTGTGATATGTAAATTCTTTCTCAAGTATAGTTGTCTAAATCCTCTTCTAAACATAGCCACATTACGAGCATTGAAGTATGTAGCTATTCTCACATCATAATCAGTCGCAATCATATGTGAGTGAGGTATTTCTTCTTCTCCATAGATACGACCTGGATTGATAGAAGTGATAATCACTGTTATATTCTTTGTATTATCTCCATAGTAAACAAGTGCTTTATCATCATCAAGAGCTGGTCCAAACCATACAGCCTCTTTTGAAGTTGGGTTTATGATACTTTCAACTTTAGTCTCAGCATTTCTTGCTACATATTGAGTCGCAATAATCACATCTTCTTTTCCTTCTTCATCATCTAAGTAGACATATTCTACTGGCACACAGTCATCGCCAATATATACATTGCAGTTTGAAGCTGTGCCTTTCTTATAAATGTGAGTGCTTCTTGGAAGTTCTATATCTTTTAAGAATGTCTTATTTGCACTTATGTAGCCATTGTCATAACCTTCTACCTTGCCTTCATACCATCCGCTATATACTAGACAATTATTTTGACTATGATAAATATTTACTACTGACTCTGATGCCTTAAACTTAGTTCCTGGCAACTGTCTAAATAGTGCAGTACTATATAAACTACTATAATAGAAACCATATGTGTCTAATGTCTCATCACTAACATGTTTATTATTCTTTACTGCCAACTCTATATTGCCTAATGCAAACACACCCTTGCCTGTTATGTTTGCAATCTTATATCTTGAATCGCCTGTAAATACATTGTTCCTTACATAGAAGTTACCAAATAAACTAAACTCTCTATTTCCATTTAGAGATATTGCATCCATAGCCATTCTATTATTAGCTATAGTCAAGTTACTATTTGTTGCTATGAAGAAGTCTGCTCCATCAACAACATTAATTATGCTCTGTCCTACTAAATCATTGTTCTTAATTGCAAGTCCTGCTATCTCAAGCTTAGAACCTGCTTCTGCATCTATAATATTTCCAGCTATATAACGCATATCTGATATAGTTGCATTTCTAAATACAAGTTTTGTGCTTGTGTGAACAAGTGACCTAATATGTCTTCCACCTTTGATAGTCACATCACTTAAGAGTACCTTTTCAACTGGTCTATCTGAAGTTTCATGAGAGATAAACTCAGTAGCATCAGAAAGTGAAGCATAAATTATAGATGCTCCTTTGCCGCCTATGAAACTTAAAGCGTTATCTTTATATATAGGATGTAATGTTACTTTATTGCTTGTGTCAAATAAGTTATGATTCTCATCATCTACATAGATATTATGTCCATCCATATAGATAAGTCTCTCTCCATAGAGTTTACCCATGACATCTATGTCAAACTTTGTCTCTCTAATTCTTATATCTTTTCCTAAGATATATTGAGTATTGTATAGTCTTGGCATACTGCCTGTAGACTTATATTGATAATAGAGTTGTGGAATCGTTGCTACATGGACATAATTATCTCTTGCAACTATACCATTGTGATCTACATACTCATATACACCTGATGTAACCGTCTTAGTTGCAACATCTACTTTATTGTCTACAATCCTAATATACTTTTCTACTACTGATTCTTTCTTAGAAATTACTGACCTTGATGCTTTTCCTCTTCCCTCTACTTTTACCTTATCATCAGTGAATACTGAATAGAGAACTCTATCAAAATTACTATTTTGCATAGGGTCTATATACCAACCAAGGAAATTAGCATATGTAATTCCTTTTACTTTATTTGTTGTGAAATCCCAATCAGGTATAAATGAAGTGTGGTCTGTAATAGAAATATTTCTACCAAGGAATCCAAGGTATGACATCTTATTGTCAAACTCTCCGATAGTTGCCAAAGTATAAGGCACGTCAACAAGAGAACCTCTACTTGTTCTCTTAATATATGTATCTTTTATATCTATAGATTTTCCTTTATATTTTACTGCATCCTTATCTACAAAGTAAGATACGTTGACATAGTCGTAACCCACATACCACTTGTCATCTTCTCTATAGAATTTCTGTTGTCCACCTACCTGCTTATATGAAGAGTTTTCATACTTATAGTATCCCTTACTATAGAATGCCTGTGGTGCTGGTGCATCGCCTACCCACCATGGTTCTACTCTTCCTTCGTAATTTAAGTATACCAACTCATCCAGTTTTGTAGTTGTCTCTTTAAATATATTATCTGCCACTAATTCATCAAATCTATTTCTAAACTCAACCCAAGAAAGAGTTCTAGATGTAGTTTCGTCCTCATAATATCTTACATTCATAGATGAATAGTTAACTCCATCAGCCCTTATAGCATCATTGTAAGCATAATACTTTATGACACCTACTCCAAGTATATCTTTAGTTAAATTATATAATACAGAAGGATCACCTGTTGCTGGAAGTGTATCTACTGACTGCTCAGTTAGAGTATCAAAATTATAATGGAATACATTGTTGAACTCTGTTCCTCTATTTACATACTCGACATTCTTATCATTCCATCCGTAGAATACTTCTGTCTCAGGTGCTGTTGCTGTGAACCAAACTTCTGAGTTCTTAGAAAGTGGCTCTCCATCAACACCGGCTGTAATTCTTATCTTATTATTGATTGCGAGTAAGTTTTCTACCACTCCGTTTCTTGTGTTATTCTTATATTCTACAACTCCACCAAGTATGATATTTAATGGATATTTTTTATTTGCATAAGTATAACTCTCTGTAAGTGCGTTGTCACTTATCACAGAGTCCACAAATCTTATGACACTTCGATTCTCATCTGTGAACTCATAGATGTATGCGCCAGATGTACGAGTTATATAAGTTCTCACAAATGACAATGTTGCATTGTCAACATAAATTATATTGCTGTTGCCATCAAATGTACTATCTACAATATTTGGTGCAACTATATCTCTAAAGCTAATTAAGTTAGCCTTGTTTTGAATAGTATTATCTTTAGCATATAATCCGATTACATTTACTTCATCATTATACAAACTATGCTTTGAATTTCTATCAAAGTAGAATGTCTTTGGCTCTTCATCATTTACATCACCTGCTGTGAACCAACCAAATGTTGTTGAATCATCTATTCTCGCATACTTTCTTGTAAGCATCTCGTTAAAGTTTGGATTAGATTCATAGTCATAAAGTTTATGACCACTTCCGCCGACCAATGATACACAGTTTTCAAACATCTTATCACTTGTATCATCTTTATATGCGAAATTACTACCTACATATATAGTCTTTAAGTTTTCACAGCCGTCAAATAATAAGTTGAGGTTTGTAACATCTTTTACTGCAAATGAAGTCAAGTTGACACTTTCAAGACCGCTACAGTTAGCAAATGCTTTTGACATATTAGTTACTTTACTTGTATCAAAACTTGTCAAATCTAAGTCTTTCATACTTAGACAATACGAGAACATAGATGAGATGTTTTCGACATTTGTAGTATTAAATCTTGAAATGTCTATAAAGTCTAAGCTTATACAATCTTCAAACATACTTTCAAATGAAGTAACTCTGCTTGTATCAAATCTTGTCAAATCAACTCTCTCCAGAGCAAGCATATTTTTGAACATACCATTTGATGCTGCATTTAATCTTATATATGAAGAAGCTGAATAGAAATAAATTGTCTTATATGACAAATCCCACCAAAGAAGTATCTGCTCATCAGTTATGCTACTCAAATCTGTAACTACAGCACCTGCTCCAGATTGAGACACATCATATACTGTTCCGCTCGTTGGCGCTGTCTTGCTCCACTTTACTTTCTCTACAGTCACGTTACCTGATACAGTCTTTCCTGAAACCATAACATTTCCATCGCCGTTTGCTGCTTTTCTCATCGTAGCATTAAATATCTCACCTGTAGTCATATTAGCAAATGTATTTTCAACAGTTTGATTGAAGCTAATAAATCCTGTGTTGCTGTCATTATTCATCGTTACATTTTCTATATAGATGTTTTCTGATTTAAATTTATCACTAGTTCCATACGAGTTGATGCTTACGAACGAATCTGTTGTATTTATATCAAAGAAGCTTACGCTTGCCATAACGAGTCTTCCTGCATGGTTATTCATATTGATTACTTTATGATTAATTGTAACTCCTGTTTTTGAAGTTATATAACCGTGACTCCTTGTATGGTCATCCTTACAGTTAGTAATCATGAATCTTGCATTAGAATTTTCAAATGCAACCCAATCTTCAACATCATTAAAGATGAGATTATGACCATTTAAGCAAATTGAATATTCTCCCTCCAATCCATAGACTAGAGATCTTGTTATTTCAACATCTTTCTTTAGATAAATATTTGCAGTATTAATATTTAAGTGATTTTCAGATCTTGCTTCAAGCCAATATTCTTTATCAGTTGTTAAGCCATATTCTGAACCTGCTGTATGAATATGAGTGTCAGTCTCGTATCCGTAAATATATGCTCCGATTACAACTCTTCTCGCATCTACTTGTCTCTCGTATATGTTTTCATCTCCTGCTCTATAATCAAGTGATGGCATAGCATTGCTAAATCTATCATCGTATACTTCATAAGAGCCATACCCCTGAGTACCAGGTATTATATAATTTCTATTTGGACCTGACCAGAATACGCCTTCACTCAAATCTTTTACAAATCTTGTTCCATCATTCCAAGTATAATAATCTTTGTTTAATGGTCTTTCTACTTGAGTTAACACATTCTTTTCAATCAATTGATATGAAACTGTAGCAATTCTTGTATTGTATTTTGTCTCTTCTGCATCTCCAGGTAGTCTTTCAAGAAGTAATGCTGTAATCTCTACATAGTTAATTCCAAACATTACTTTCTCAGTAAGTCCTTTCTGTGTCTTATAAATGTCTCTTGCATATATTGCATCTACATCGTAAACATGGTCTTTGTCTTCATGGAACGTGCTTACAATCTGCGCTGCAGCGACCTCATTATATCCCTCTACAGTTATTTTTGACCAAGTAGCCATTACACAAGACTCAAAATATTTACCTGACAAATCATTAGCATATATGTATATGTCAGAATCAGATGCCTTGAATTTATAACCACCATCAACAAATAACATAGGGTTGTTGCGACATAGATTATCGTGCTCATCATCTGGTATACTTCTTCCAGCGCTATTCTTAGAAAAATCATAAGTGTAATTAAACTGTCTTACCCTCATGAAGTTTCCAGCAGGATCATAAATGTTGTTTTTAACATTAAGTCCGCCATCTCTTATAAGAATCTTGTTGTATTTATTAGTATTCTTATAATTAAGAGCCGCACTATATGTCGAAACTGTCATAGTCGTACTAAATGTATTGCTTTCAATATTGAGAAGTCCTGACAATACAAGACCAGACTCAAGCGAAAGCATAGAACGAGGGTTATCCAAATCATCGCTTATTGTTATCACATTCTTATTGATTGTAGTTTTGCCATCTTCATCAAGTATTGTTAGTCTTGGAACTACATTAATCAAATCTCCATTTGAAACAGCACAATTAGTTACAGTGTTATTTCCAGCAAAGTATGCATATTCACCAGATCCAAGTGCATTGCTTCTCTTAAATGTGAACTTATCCAATGAAATCATTGTATTGACTGAGTTAACATCGCTTATTTCAAAATCTTTCAATATTACCGTTCTTCTATTTACTCCTTCTGTAAACTCTGTGTCAATTAATGAATTCATATTATTTCCAACTGATGTTTTTCCAATTTTCACATTCTTAAAATATGCAACTGGGTTTTGAGTTGTTGGTAATTTAAATGCAGTTAAGTATGTAGAAGAATCAGACCTCAAATTTACATCATTCATCTCTAAACCATCAATATAAAGATTCTTCACAGTAAACATTTCATGATTTGAAGTAAAGCTATTTCCAAATGTTACATTGTTGATATAAAGGTTATTCTCAGCGATGCTGGTGCTTGCATGAGAATCTTTAAACATTACATCTTGGTCAACACCATCTCCACCAAAGCCTTCTATACTCAAATTGCTTAAGTAAAGTGCATTTGAACCATATACATCTACAAGACCTGGCTTATAGTCAGTTCCATTTTGTATAATAGTTCCTTTACTTGAAGCTAGATTTGTTGCCCCAACTATATTTAAATATCTATGACCTACTATTTGATTTTTATTAGTAAGCACACCTTTAATTCTATTATCCTTAGATTCATTCCATCCGTTATTTTTCACAGTATCTATCTTTAATAATTCATTACCAGCATACTTAGACCCTTTCTTAGTCCCTTGGCCACCAACTAATTTATTGCATCCTGCAAAAACATCTTCAAATTGAGTGACAGCACTAAACTCCTCTTCCACATAGATTCTTTCAAGATTAGCACACCCTTTAAATGCATCTCTTGTATTTGTCACTTTACTTACATCTATACTTGACAAATCTATATTCTTAAGCGCTTCACAATTTTGGAACATACTTCTTATATTTGTAATATCATTTGTCTTTGCCATCTTAGTTGTATCCACATATTGTAAAGCTTTGAAGTTATAAAACATGTATGCAAGAGTAGTCTCTGGCCACTTTACTTTATCAGCAGCTGTCCATAGATATACTTCATTTTGTACAACGGCTCCTTCTTCAAAAAGTAAGTATGCCAAGATTGCAGTATCTGGTACATTTGAGAAGTCTGTGTATTTTGTAAAGCCTCCACTTTCAGATATATCATAAGCTTCTCTTGCTCCCTTTCCACCATAGAAGTTCTGTGGTTTTTCATCAGCCCAAATTATTCTTTCTATAGTGTTGTCTTCAGCACTATATGTTTTAGGTTCGTCTAATAAACTCTTAAGATAAGCATTAATATTTGTACTCATTGATAAGGCTGCGTATGTCTCATTTTTCTTTTTCTTGTCAACTACACTATCTACATTGACCTTTACTTGGTCAAATATAGTGTAAATTGGTTTACCAATTCTTGTCTCATGTTTTCTTCCATTGCTCAAGTCAAAGATTGCACTTGCTGTACTCAAATAATTGATAGTATGACCATTCAAGAATACATTCATACCTTCAGAGAATATACCATCAAATCCTTCTGGTATAGTGATATCATCAGTAAGCCAATATCTTGGATAGCAATATCCTATATCAGGTGTGTCGTCTACTGCACCAAGTGCACTTAATTTCTCGGGTAATACTACAAGTAATTTTTCAAATCTATCAACCTTTATAGCCCAAGTAGATAAATAGTCATCAGACAAATCTGTGATAGCAGCATGGTTTCCTATCATTCCTTCATGTTTACAATCTTCAGTTATAGGAGTTCCGCAAAGTCTATATTGATAAGGTTCACTATTCTTATCAGCATATGCATAGACTCCATAAAGTGTAACTTTTCCACCTACTGCTTCTCTTGCATTGATTCTATAAGTGAAATTATTTGTAGCTGTGAGTAGTTTGTAATCATTGATATACATGCCTCCATCAAGAACATCTATACCAGCATTAGCATCTTTACCTATGAATCCTACAAACTTAAGTCCATCTGCATCATATGAACCATCTCCTATACCTTCAACTAAACCAATTAGGCTTCTTTCTGAACGCCTGTAGATAAATTGACTTTTTGGATTTTCGAATTTTCCTCCTGCATCTAAGTCAAACTCAACTTCAACACATTCCTTACCTAATACATATGTGTCGTCTCTTCTATAAATTTGATAGCCTTCAAATGTATCTCCACTACCACTTGCATCAGCAGAAAAATAAGATGAGAGTGCTTTCTTGAAGCCTTTACTTGACCATTCATTCATAACGACAGTCTCTGCTTCATCTACATAGATACCTACACTTCTTGTGGCCATATCAACATCTACATTATCTATCTCAAGTATCATATTCTTAGGATTATATCTTATATTTCTTTCCTTATCGCTTATAGCAGAACTTGCATCATAGTTTTCATCTATGTTTGCTTCTGCTAAGAACTTGACTGTAGTTGTTTTATACCTATTATTAATTAATGACCAACAATATTTATCTTTATTCTCTTCAGTATAAACCACCTCTCTTACTATTGGGTCACGAACTGGATTTGGCTTTCTCTCTGCCTTACCTATATAAGTACAATATCCTATACCTTCTTCATCTTCCTCAAATGCTCTAAAATAATCAGAACTTATATTCGTCTCAGAAAAGACTGTTCCATTTCCTCCTATCAGTCCTTTTGCTTGAATAAACATTTCTGAGTCACTAATGTCGCTTTCAAACTCTCTATCAACATATATTCTTTCTCCAGTGTACTGGTCAAACATACGGCTTGCAACAATGCTTCTATCTGTTCTATTTTTTAAATCCCAATTAGATAAATCAAGGTTTTTAATTGAAGCATTACTAAACATACTACTCATATTAGTCACTTTACTCACATCAAAGTGAGATAAATCTAATTTTTCCATACTATTTCCAAAATTACGAAATGTCATCCACATTGAAGTTACATTGCTAGTATCAAAAGTAGATATATCTAATTTTTTCATACTATAACAACCATAAAAAAGGGAATCGAGTGACTGAATACCACTTATATCAAAGTTTCTTAAATCCAACTCTTCAAGTCTTCTACATTCTTGGAACATAGATGATATGTTGGCTGTATTATGTTTCGCACCCGATGCGTCTATATACGACAGTCTAAGACTTGTTAAATTTATTGACTTTATATTCATACAGTACGCAAACATAGTCTGTGTAGTTGTTGGACATACTTTCCACTCAATATTTGATAAGTCAACTTCTAGCAAATTATTACAATCATAAAAAACAGAAGATAGATTAGTCCATTGAGCTGGGAAACTCGTAAAATTATTAAAATCTATATACTTTATTGCATTAAATCCGTAAAACATTCTATATAAATTACCATTTTGAACTCCGACCTTGTATTTACAATACATATTTAGGACATTACTTGAATCTACCCATCCTAAGATTGCCTTATCATCATATGTGTTTGAAGCATTGATAACTATATTTCCATAGGCACTTGTACCCGCTGTTATCGTAGGATTAAACTGGAATCCATTTGTGTTTGTTTTTGGTAAAGTATTTGTCCACCTTAATTCAACTATATCATCCTTTTTTCCGCTAAGATTAGTTGCTGACGAACCATCATCAAATAATGCATTAAATGTTATGCCTGTTGGAAGATATACATCAGCTGCCTCTGGCACTACCTTTTTTGGCTCTTCAGTATCTGGACTATTATAATATGCTACAAAATCTTTTGACTCACCCTCTGCTGTGAAGTTATTTTTTATATTGGTCTTATCATCAAAAGTTAGGTAATTTGCTCTTGCATTTGTATATCCAAGAACATATCTTCCTTTATTTTCTTCCATCTTAGTATTAATTTTTATTTTTGCATCACA
>JAFXWR010000273.1 GCA_017542725.1 Lachnospiraceae bacterium
AATATGATATAATTTTGTATAATTATTCACAATGAATAAATATATCAATAATTAATTTAAATATTTTGGAGGAAAGAAATATGAAAAAGTTTTTATCTTTAGTTTTATCAATTGTTATGATTTTAGGATTAGTAGCATGTGGACAAAAAGCTGCTACAACAACAGCAAGTGCAGATGGCACAACAACAAAACTTGTTATGTGTACTAATGCAGAGTTCCCACCTTATGAGTTTAAAGATGGTGGAGAATTTAAAGGCATAGATGTAGAGTGCGCAAAATTAATCGGACAAAAAATTGGAGCTGAAGTTGAAATTCTTGATATCGCTTTTGACTCACTTATACCAACTGTTATGAGCGGCAAAGCTGATTTTGCAATGGCAGGTATGACTGTTACTGAAGATCGTAAAGAGAATGTTGACTTTTCACACACATATCAAAAAGCAGTTCAAACAATTGTTGTTCCATCTACAAGTGGAATTCAATCAGTAGAAGATATGTATGGAAAAAAGATTGGTGTTCAAACTGGAACTACAGGAGATATCTATTGCTCTGGTGACTTTGGCGAAGATTCTATGATGAGGTATTCTAAAATTGTTGATGGTTTCCAAGCTATGAAGACTGGAAAGATTGATGCTATCGTTGTAGATGATCAAGTTGCAAAAGCAATTGTTGAACAAGATTCAGCATCATTTAAGATTCTTGATACTGCATATGCAGAAGAAGAATATGCTATAGCAGTTAAAAAAGGAAATTCAGCGTTATTAAATAAAATAAATGCTGCAATTGATGAGATGAAGTCAAATGGAGAATTAAAGAAAATAGTTGATAAGTATATTCAATAATTATGGAAAACATTCTAAAGGCATTACGTCTAAACTTAATAAAAGACAATCGTTATTTATATCTTGTTGATGGTTTAAAGAACACAATGATAATAACATTGTTTGCGACTATACTTGGTATAGTTCTTGGACTTTTGATTGCGCTTATAAGGACTACATATGATAATACAAACGGACTAAAGAATTCAAATGCTGTGTTTAGATTTTTGATTAAACTCGCCAATAGCATATGCCAATTATATATAACTGTCATAAGAGGAACACCAGTAGTAATTCAGCTTATGATTTTGTTCTTTTGTATATTTACTTCAAGAAACGCGAGTGGAGTTCTCATTGCTATAATTGGATTTGGACTCAATTCAAGTGCCTATGTGGCAGAGATATTTAGGTCTGGGCTTATGTCCATAGATCAAGGACAAATGGAAGCTGGAAGGTCACTTGGACTTTCATATCTTGATACTATGAAATATATTATTGTACCACAGGCATTTAAAGTTGTTTTGCCATCGCTTTGCAATGAGTTTATAGTTCTTATAAAAGAGACATCTGTTGCAGGTTATGTGGCTGTGCAGGATTTGACTAAGGGTGGAGACATCATAAGGTCAAGAACATATGATGCGTGGACACCACTACTTATAGTGGCAGGTGTTTACTTACTTCTCACTTGTATATTCTCGGTGTTTGTAAAGAAGTTGGAAGTAAGTTTAAGAAAGAATGAGAGGACAAGGTAGTATGGAAAAATTGCTTGAAATTAAAGAATTATCTAAAAGCTTTGGTGACCATCTTGTTCTTGATAAAATCACGACAGATATTTATAAAGGTGATGTGCTTTGCCTTGTAGGACCAAGTGGTGGTGGCAAGTCAACATTCCTTAGGTCTCTCAATTTACTTGAGATACCTACAAGTGGTAAGATATTATTTGAAGGAACAGATATAACTAATCCAAAAAATAATATAGATGAAGTAAGAAAAAAAATCGGTATGGTGTTTCAACATTTTAATCTCTTCCCGCATCTTACAATTTTGGAAAATATGACTCTTGCACCTATCAATGTGCTAAAACTTAGTCAATCTGAAGCAGATAATAAGGCAAAGTTACTTTTGGATCGAGTTGGTCTTATAGATAAAAAAGATACCTATCCAAATATGTTATCTGGTGGTCAAAAACAGAGAGTTGCTATTGTGAGAAGTCTTATGATGAATCCAGATGTTATGTTATTTGATGAGCCTACATCGGCACTTGACCCTGAGATGGTTGGAGAAGTTCTTGATGTTATGAAAGAACTTGCAAAAGAAAAAATGACTATGGTTGTAGTCACTCACGAAATGGGATTTGCTAGAGAGGTTGCAAACCGTGTAGCATTTCTTGACCAAGGACAATTCGCATATGAGAATAGTCCTGATAAATTTTTCAAAGAACCAAACAACGAAAGACTTAAAAACTTCCTAAGTAAAGTATTATAATGTATATTGTAAGGGACGACATTCTGCCGTCCCTTGTAGGGGCGGATATCATCCGCCCACATCGTAGGGGCGAGTTTTACGAGCCCAAGAAAGGAAATTATGGTTGACAAGAATAAAATAAAAAAAGTAGTCTTAGCTTATAGCGGAGGTCTAGATACCTCAATTATAATCCCATGGCTTAAAGAAAATTATAACAACTGCGAAGTAATAGCAGTTTCTGGTGATGTAGGTCAAGCTGATGAACTTGAAGGTCTTGAAGAAAAAGCTAAAAAGACTGGTGCATCAAAATTATATGTTCTTGACTTGAAAGATGATTATGTAGATAACTATATAATTCCAACTATGAAAGCTGGAGCAATTTACGAAGATTATCTTCTAGGTACAAGTCATGCAAGACCTTGTATAGCGAAAGGTTTAGTTGAGATCGCACTTAAAGAAAATGCAGATGCTATAGCTCATGGATGCACAGGTAAAGGAAATGACCAAGTAAGATTTGAATTAGCAGTAAAACATTTCGCACCTGATATGCCAATTATAGCTCCATGGAGAGAGTGGAATATTAAATCGCGTGAAGAAGAGATTGAATATGCTGAAAAACACAATGTACCTTTGAAAATTAATAGAGAAACAAATTATTCAAAAGATAAAAACTTATGGCATTTATCACATGAAGGTTTAGACCTTGAAGACATAGGAAATGAACCTCAGTATGATAAAGAGGGGTTCTTGGAAATGGGCGTGTCACCTATGAAAGCTAAAGATGAGCCTACTTATATAATTCTCAAATTTGAAAAAGGAGTTCCAGTTGAATTAAATGGCAATAAAAAATCTGCTAAGGATATTATTTTAGAGCTTAATAAAATTGGTGGAGAAAATGGAATAGGACTTCTTGATATAGTAGAGAATAGACTTGTAGGTATGAAGTGTAGAGGAGTGTATGAGACACCAGGTGGAACTATACTTTATAGAGCTCATGAGGCGCTTGAGACAATCTGCCTTGACAAAATGACACTGCATGAAAAACAAAAACTTGCAATTACATTTGCAGAACTTGTATATAATGGTCATTGGTTTTCACCATTAAGAGAAGCACTTTCTGCATTTGTTGATAAGACTCAAGAGACAGTGACAGGAACTGTAAAACTTAAATTATATAAGGGAAATATAATTAAGGCAGGACTTAGTAGCCCATATTCATTATATGATGATGAGCTTTGTACATTTGGAGAGAGCGATTATAACCAAGCCGATGCAACTGGATTTATCAATCTATTTGGTCTCTCAACAAAAGTAAATGCCCTAATGAGAAAAAAGAATGGTATATAATATGTCAAAATTATGGAAAGGACGCACATCTGCAAAAACAAGTGTGCTTGCCGATGAGTTCAACTCATCAATAAAAATTGATAAACGAATGTATAAAGAAGACATAGAGGGGAGCATGGCACATGTTGCTATGCTCTCTCATTGTAATATCATAACGAAGAGTGATGCAAAAAAGATTAGTGATGGTTTGTCAAAAATATTAAAAGACATAGAGTCTGGTAAACTCAAAATTGATGAGAAAGCAGAAGACATACATATGTTTATAGAAGAAGTGCTTACGAAGAGAATAGGTGCTGTGGGTAAGAAATTACACACTGCAAGAAGCAGAAATGATCAGGTGGCACTTGATATTAGATTAAACTTAAGAAAAGAAATAACACTTATAAACTTTATTATTGATAAACTTATAAATTTGATTATAAATATTGCTAATAATAATCGCGACACTATAATGTCTGGCTTCACTCATTTGCAGAAAGCTCAACCGATAACATTTGCTCATTATATACTTGCGTATGGTATGATGTTTAAGAGAGATATGGAGAGACTTTATGATTTATATAAGAGAGTAAATATATCTCCTATCGGTGCCTGTGCAATTGCAGGAACCACATATAAGACAGATAGAGTTTATGAGGCAAAACTTCTTGAAATGGACGGTGTGTGTGAAAACTCTATTGATGCAGTTTCTGATAGAGATTTCATAGTTGAATTTGCGTCTGACCTTTCTATAATAGCTATGCATTTGTCTCGACTTGCTGAAGAGATGATAATATTTACAAGTGCCGAGTTTAACTATATAGAATTATCTGATGCAGTGACTACAGGTTCGTCTATTATGCCTCAAAAGAAAAACTCTGATATGGCAGAGCTTGTGAGGGGAAAGACAGGTAGAGTATATGGCAATCTAATCAATATTTTGACTTTGTTAAAAGGGCTACCTCTTGCATATAATAAAGATATGCAGGAAGATAAAGAATTGATTTTTGATTCAATTGATACAGTGAAAAATTGCATAAATATATTTATTGAAATGTTATCTACAATGAAAATAAATAAAGAGAGAATGAGAGAAGATGCTGCAACAGGTTTTATAAATGCTACAGACCTTGCTGACTATCTTGTGACTAAAGGGATGGCATTTAGAGATGCATATAAAATATCTGGTGAGATTGTTAGCTACTGCATAAAGAAGAATAAAAGGGGCGAGCATTGCGAGCCCGCTGTACCAACAGCACTAACTTTAGAGAATCTACCATTAGAAGCATATAAAAAATTTTCAAGATTATTTGATAAAGATGTATATAAGTTCGTTGACTTAGAAACTTGTGTTAAAAGAAGAACAAGCCTTGGAGGGTCGTCACCAAAAAATATTGATAGGCAGATAAAATACTTGAAGGGGAAATAAACGGAAATAAATGATTTAACTTCACAGTCCTATTTATTCCGTCCAATTTAATCAGTTCAACACTATTTAATTAATAAGAAGAATTAAAAAGAGAGATGAAAACAAGCTCTCTTTTTTTTGTGTAAAATATAACCAATATCATTATTGGGAGGTTCTTATATGAATGACAAAATATTACTATTTGAAAAACATCTAAAAGAAGAGGAGAGAGCTGATAACACTATAAGTAAATATTTGCATGACATTAAAGAATTTTATGAATGGCTTAGACTAGTAGGGGTGAAGCTTTGCGAGCCAGCATGTATGGACAAGTTTTACGAGCCCAGTATAACGAAAGAAAATTTACTTAATTATAAAGAACATTTAAAGAGGTCAAAACTTAAAGTTTCAAGCATTAACTCAAAAATATCTTCCATTAATGCATACTTTGCTTTTAGTGAAAATGAATCATTAAAACTAAAAGTTCTTAAGTGTCAAAAATCATTATTTGGAAGCAAAGAGAAGGAACTCACAAAGAATGAGTTTTATAAACTTTATAATGCTACAAGAAACGATGAAAGACTTAGACTTTTAATTGAAACGATAGCAAAAACTGGTTTACGAGTTTCAGAAGTTAAGTATATAACTGTTAATGCATTAAAAAAAGGAAAAGCTGAAATAGATAATAAAGGCAAAATACGAACTATACTTATACCGAGAAAATTATGTATAAAATTACTTGATTATTATCGTCGAAATAGAGTGTCTCGTATTGGTGGGTTATCTAATCGTATGGGCGAGTTATACGAGCCCATCTTTTCAACAAGAAATGGCACACCACTTGATAGAAAGCAAATATGGCAAATGTTAAAAAATCTTGCTGACAAGGCAGGAGTACCAAGAGAAAAGGTATTCCCGCACAATTTGCGACATTTATTTGCGAGAGAGTTTTACAGACAAACTCACGATATTGTGAAACTTGCAAGCATTTTGGGGCATAGCAGTATAGAAACTACAAGGATTTATACAAAGGAGACGGAAGATGAATGTAGGATTGAGCTTGAAAGATTGAGTTTTGTGAGAGATTGACTTATATTCTCTTTTTACTAATAGACTTTAAGAATGTTTTAGTCAATTCTTTAGGTTTATAGAAAAACTTCTTTTCAGAAGAATTTAGTTCATTTTTAGATTTTTTAATATTTAATAATTCCAATGTACAAATAAAATCAGCGACTTGTAGCAATTTATAGTTTTGAGGATTGGCTTTTCTAAATTCAATATGTGGAAAGTGTACTGAGAATATGGCATTCAAAATACTACTGAGTTCTATTTGACCATTATCGTAATATACTATTAGTTTGTCGTATTTATCAAATAAAAATTTGAGTTCATCTATTTTTTGTGTAATCTTTTTGCTTAGTTCTCCAGATAACTTTATTTTATCAAAAGATTTAGCTTTCTCAATAGTTATACTGAAATGGTTTATTGAAATTGAATTTATAAAGTTAAGCATAGAATATGCAAATTTTCGTCTTTCGTCAATTGTTAATGTAGAAAATATTGCTTCGCGGCGTATAATTGGACCTAGATGTATATATTCAATATTAGAGTCAATGTTTAATAGCTTATTATTTAATTTGCTAATTTCTTCATCCAAATTTATACTTTGGCTATGTAATACAAAAGTAACAATATAATTTATAGAATTTTTATCAAATGGACCAAAGTCTCCAGATTCATCAATGAATATACTTAGTTCTTTCATTTTTACCTCTAATAAAATGGCGAGGAATTCTCCCCGCCTACGGTGGTCCAAAGAGCTTAATGCCCAGACCCAATTGTATTCTACCATATAATTAACAATTGTCAAGCAAAAATGTATATTTTGAAAATATGAAAATATTTGGAAAATATTCAAAAAGCAATGGCGGAGATTCTCCCCGCCTATGGTGGGACTAAGGCGTTCGCCAGCCCCAACATTAATATAATAGTATATTTCACAAAAAGTCAAGAACTAAGAGAAAGGTGGATAGTGTCTGCGAAAATAGTGTGGATGTGTAGGACATAATATTAATTATGTCTATAAAATATCGCTATACAAACATCAATATTTATCCCTATTGCTTTAATTGACCATCAAAATAATCATTTTATGAATAAAATGACATATGCTATTTCAAAATATTGCATATTAAATTAGAATTTGTTATAATTATATTAATTTAAATAGACATAATTAATATTATGTATTGTATTAAGTTTAATAGAAATATTATTAAATTAAAATGATGTTAGGTGATTAAAATGTTTAGAGCGATAAAAGAATATTTAAAAAAAATAATACCTTCTAAAGAAAGTTATAAGCAGAAAGTGATTGCCAATAATAAAAAGAATAACGGAATTATTATAGGCATAATCATAATACTGTTAATTATACTTATGGGAATGGTTATTTGGTGTTATATGTGTAAACCAAAAATTTACGAATATGTTGGAATGATTTATTTATTCTTATTATTACTAGTTCTATTTTTTTACTTTATAACATATTTATGCTCGTGCGAATTCAATTATTATTTTTTCATTGCTATAATGTGTTTAATATTAATCCCATTATCTCCGATGTATTTACTAACAATTCAATATGAAAAAAAATTTAAGTTAAATGTAATTAGTATATGGGATCCAGTTGTATTTATAGCCTTGACTTTAATTCTTGCTG
>JAFXWR010000274.1 GCA_017542725.1 Lachnospiraceae bacterium
ATATGATGGTGTTGATACTTCGCTATTTCTATCCCATCCTCTAAAGATATAATCTTTGATTACTGTATTACTTCCTGTTGCCTTTATTACTGTATTTGCATATATGTCTTGCTTCTCTGGTAAGTTGCCATCTACTAAAACTTCACCGTCAGCTGGTCTATTCTTTACATACTCTACGTAATACCTATTAAATGTCCATACTGCCTTCATTACTACTGTCGCTTCATCAAGCTCTGTTAAGTTCTTATACTTATCTGAGAAATTATATTTTGTCCTACTAAACTCATACCCGTCTAACACTCTTTCGTCTTTATCTATTATACTATCTACTTGCCAATATAATGCACTGTGTCCTGTCCAAGCCCATCCGCCGTTCCAAGATAAGTCATTATACTCTACTCCATAACTCTTCTTACTGTTAAAGCCATCATTCTGTCCACCATCATACTTAATTCCAGCATCTCCTATTCCTTTACTGAACACTAAGTAATATGTGTTTGGCTCCCATACACAATATAAATTTACTACTTTACTACTATTCGCTACTAATTCTTTTACATTGTCTGTATCGTTATTGTCTTCCCTTCCATAAACCCTTACTATGTCTCCTACCTTATACTCAACAGAACCGTTATTAGTTCTACTAAAGCCACTTAATTTGTGTCCTTTTAACTTAATTTCTAAATCTGTAAATAATCTATTCCTATCATCAAGATATACTGTTTCACTATCTTTATTCTTTATGACAGTACTATCAGCTGTTCTTGGTAAGTTGTCATTTATCTTTATAGTGTATTCATTCTTGTATATAGGTATTGCTTTATATGTTGAACCTTGATCAAGATTTTCCATGAGTGCTTCTTGAAGTGTTAACTCTGTCTCTCCTCCAAACTTAACAAGAAGCTCACTATCTGTAAGTCCATCTTCCTCTATAACCTCTCCATACATGTCACTTCTACTTGCTATTATGTAATGACTAAACTCATTATTCTCACTATCTGTGTCATGTGGCTCTACTGGATCATCTAACAGCTCATCAGCACTATGCTCTTCTCCATCTCCTCCATCTTCTTCTTCGACATATACTTTGGCATTAGCTTCACCCCATATACCATAAAGTGTTACTGCCTCGCCATATGTATATCCAAGTCCATATATCTTATTCTTCTTATATACATATGTTGGTGTTGCAACTCTTCTATTTAAATCCCATCCTTTAAATACATAACCCTCTAACACACTATTTACTTTTGGTGTGTCTACTATAGTTTCAAGGTTTACAGTCTTATTTGGTATCTTATCACCATAGTATAATACTCTTGCTCCACTTGGTGTTGCTATGTCAAACTCTATTGTATATGTTGTCATTGACCAGATGGCTTTTAAAGTTACTGTCGCTCCATCTATGTCTATTAAGTTCCTATATCTACTTGCACTCGTTAATGTAGCCCTCTCATACCTATAGCCATGTACCTCTACTCCATCTTTGTCCTCTACCTTCATTACTTGCCAATACATAAAGCTATGTCCATAGTATTGATAATTATTACTGTATGCTAAATCTTCATACCACTCTCCGTATGTCTTTGGATTTGCTACTTCCTTATTAGTTGTCCTTATATATGCATCAGTATTTCCTTTGTCAAATACTACATTGTATGTGATTGGTGTCCATACACAATATAATCTTATCTCCCTACTTGTCTCATCTGCAACTAATGCTTTTACATTTGTATTCTTACTATCAGATGCATTCTTATACTTCCTTACTATGTCCCTAACTCTATACTCTACCTCGCCATCTTTCTTACTACTAAATCCAGCAAACTTATATCCTCTAAGGCTTATATCTAAACCTTCAAATAGTCTAATTCTGTCATTCTCATATATAGTATCACTTGTCTTATTCTTTATTACTTTGTCAACATCATTCGCTCCACTTGGCTTATTGTCGTCTATTACTATAGTATATTTCTTGTTATATACAGGAATATTTATATACTCGGCATTCTCTATTAGTAAATCTCCAAGTGCTTCACTTATAGTGCTATTCTTTGGTATCTTTACTAAAAGCTCCTCATCTGTAAGCTCATCCTCGC
>JAFXWR010000275.1 GCA_017542725.1 Lachnospiraceae bacterium
AAGATATAGAGTATCTAAAAAATAACGGTACATTTGGGAAAGAGTTTTTAGAATATTTAAAAGATTTTAGGTTTACTGGAAGCATATATGCATTTGAAGAGGGAAGCATAATAAATAAAAAAGAGCCTGTAATTAAAGTTGTAGCTCCTATAAGTGAGGCGCAGCTAATAGAGTCGGCAATGCTTTGCATGTTTAATCATGAAACTCTAATAGCAACTAAAGCATATAGAATATGTGAGGCGGCTAAACCATGTGGTGTAATGGAGTTTGGTCTTCGCCGAGCAATGTCATTTGATGCGGCAATATATGGAGCGAAGGCTGCTTGTATAGCAGGCTGCATAGGAACTTCAAATGTTTTGACTGCAAAAATGTATGACCTTCCTGCACTTGGCACAATGGCCCATTCTTGGATAATGTCATTTGATGATGAACTCACTGCGTTTAAAGAATTTGCAATGAAGTATCCTGATATGGCAATACTTCTTGTAGATACTTATGACACATTAAAATCTGGAGTGCCAAATGCGATTAAGACATTTGACTATATGAAGGAAAAAGGGATAAAGAGTAAAAAGTTTGGAATAAGACTTGACAGTGGGGACCTTGCTTATCTTTCTAAAGAGGCAAGAAAGATGCTGGATGATGCAGGATATAAAGATGCAGTTATTTGTGCATCGAATGATTTAGATGAAAACTTGATTATGTCACTCAATATGCAAGGCGCAAAGATTGGTCTTTATGGTGTGGGTACAAAACTTATAACTGGAAATGGATCAACCTTGGGCGGCGTATATAAACTTTCAAGTGTATATGATGAGGATAAAAAAGAATTTATCCCTAAACTAAAAATTTCTTCAAATGTCGAGAAGGTTACTAATCCTGGCAATAAAGAAGTGTATCGCATATATGATAATAATAATAAGATAATTGCTGATTTGATTTCGTTTCATGATGAAGAGTTTGATGATAGTGAAGAGCTTACTATTTTTGACCCAGTTCATACTTGGAAGAAGAGAGAACTAAAACCCGGCGAATATAAAATGAAGAAAATGCTAAGTCCAATTTTTATAGATGGGAAATTGGTTTATAAAAGAAAAACCGTTATGGAGTCTAAAAAGCATTTTGAAGAAGAACTTGAGACACTTTATGAAGATAATAAGAGACTTACGAATCCAAAAGAGATATATGTGGATTTGTCGCAAAAGCTCTATGATACTAAAATTAAGCTATTAAGTAAGTATAATTAATTGTAGCCACCTCGCATCGAAAATAGGTCGCAAAAACAAGATTTTTAAGTAATAGGGGAAGTAATGTATGCAGATGATTAAAACTCCGGTGAATGGAATGAAAGATATTGAACCTCGTGAGATGGAGATTCGTCAATTCATTCTTTCTAAGATAAGAGAAGTGTATGGAAGATTTGGTTTTAATGAGATAGAGACTCCAAATATTGAGCATATAGAAAATCTTTTATCAGACCAAGGCTGGGATAATGAAAAGTTAATATTTAAAATATTGAAGCGTGGCGAGAAACTTGATAAGGCTGCTGAATCTGGAAATGTAAATGATTTAGTTGACTCAGGGCTTCGCTATGATTTGACTGTGCCACTTTGCAGATTTTATTCTAACAATAAAGATAAACTTACTATGCCCTTTAAGGCGATGCAGATTGGAAATGTTTTTAGAGCCGATAGACCACAGAAAGGAAGATTTAGACAATTCTGCCAATGTGATATAGATATTTTAGGAGAGGCAACTAACTTAGGCGAGATAGAGACACTTCTTGCCACATCAACACTTCTAAAAGAAATACAGTTTGACAAATATAATTTTTCTTTTGACATAAATGATAGAAGAATACTAAGAGCAATGGTTATGTATGCTGGATTTAGCGATGAGGACTTTGAGTCAGTGTGCATAACTCTTGATAAGCTTGATAAAGTTGGATTTGATGGAGTTAAAAAAGAGTTGCTCGCAAAAGGTTACGACGAATCAAAAATTGACAAGTTTAACTCATTATTTGATGCCGTAGAGGCGAACGAGCCTGTGGCTGCAATCAGAAATTTGCAAAATAAAATTGTAGGCGAGCCTGCATCTGATATTGATGCAGAACTAATAAATATTTGTGACAACTTGATTGAGATAATTGAAACAGTCACAAAAAATGTTGATGTAAAAATAAACTTTAACCCAACTCTCGTCCGCGGCATGGGCTACTACACAGGACCAATATTTGAGATTAAGTCAGAAAAGTTTTCGGGTTCTGTAGGAGGCGGTGGCCGATATGACAAGATGGTAAGTAAGTTTATAGGTCAAGATGTGCCAGCGCTTGGAATTTCAATTGGCTTTGAGAGGATTATAGGAATATATCTTGATTATGATTTTAAGATACCTAGTGGTGTAAAAAAGATTGCATATTTAATAGAAAAAGGAATGGAAATAGTTAAAAAGAGTGATATAATAAAGCAAGCACTTGAAGAAAGAAAGAAAGGCAATATAGTTTATGTGGCGGAACTTGCTAAAAACAAGAAGTTTCAGTGTGAAAAATTAGAGGCGCTAGGTTACACTGAATTCAAAACATTTAATTAGCATATATGAGAAGTATAAAAACTTAAAATGTATTTAAAGGAAGTAAAAAATATGGCAGAGAGTATCAAAGGATTAAAAAGAACAAAAAGATGTGCTGAGTTCACAGAAGGTGATATCGGTAAAGAAGTTGTAGTTATGGGATGGGTCGAGAGGTCAAGAAATAAAGGATCTCTTGTATTTACTGATGTCAGAGATAGATCTGGACTTATACAGGTTGTATTTGATGAGGCAACTACTGATAAGGCTGTGTTCGAGAAAGCAAAGGAGCTCAAGTTTGAGTATGTAGTTGCGGTTAAAGGTGTTGTGCAAAAGAGATCTGATATAAATGAGAAACTTAAAACAGGAACTATAGAAGTAATTCCAAGTGAGCTTAGAATACTTTCAACATCAGATGTATTGCCATTTCCGATTGAGGATGAGATACCAACTAGAGAGGAACTTAGACTTGAGTATAGATACCTTGATTTGAGAAGAAGACCACTGCAAGAAAATCTTATGCTTAGGTCTAAAGTTACTGTGCTTACAAGAAAATTTTTATCTGATGAAGGATTTATAGAGATAGAAACTCCAACTTTCTGTAAATCAACACCAGAGGGTGCTCGTGACTACTTAGTGCCTTCTCGTGTAAATCCTGGATGTTTTTATGCACTTCCACAAAGTCCGCAGCTCTATAAGCAACTTCTCATGGTATCTGGAATGGATAGATATTTCCAACTTGCAAGATGTTATAGAGATGAAGATTTAAGAGCAGATAGACAGCCAGAATTTACTCAGATAGATATGGAGTTGTCATTTGTAGATATAGAAGATGTAATTGATGTTAATTCAAGATTTTTAAAATATTTATTTAAAGAAGTTTTGAATTATGATTTAGAGTTACCGATTCAAAGAATGAAGTGGATAGATGCTATGAATGACTATGGTTCAGACAAACCGGACACAAGGTTTGGACTAAAACTTAAAGATGTGACT
>JAFXWR010000276.1 GCA_017542725.1 Lachnospiraceae bacterium
ATCAGATGAAATTACTCTTGATAACTTCTATAGAGATTTGAGAACAATTAGAAGATTCAACATACCTGATGATTTCTCACTCACCATACAATACATCCCTACTACAATAGAATGTCACTATGAAGTTAAATGTCTTGACGAAGAATATCTATCTTTATTTGTAGAGTTGTCTGAATCTCGTACGACTTCATCTGTAAAGAGATTGTTCTATAATGTAAACTTGAATAACAAAAAGATTGTAAACCTTAAAGATGTATTGGGTGATAAATATAAAGAAACTAGTGTAAAATGTATCACAGAAGCAATAGACAAATGGAGCGATGAACAAAAGTCTACACTCATCGAAGGATATAACTTAGATAATTACATAACTGAAAGCACTCCATTCTTTATAAACAATAATCACAAACCTGTTATAGAAATTGAAAGATTTGTCATCACAATAGGTTCTTCTGGTTATCACGAATTCCAGATTTCATAAAAAAAGGCCCACAGGGGTCTTTTTTTATACTCTTATTATATTCTTCTTATCCAATATATATATTGCTGCGAGTGAAAGTATACCACAAAGCGAAAGCATCGCTCCGAGTAAAAGTCCTACAGGTCTATATGTAACTAATATCTCATGTTGACCCACACCTACATCAAATCCCAGCATAAAATCCATAACCTTCTTTTTCTCAACCTCTTTCCCATCGACAAATACTTTAAACCCATCATCATATGGGAGAGAAATCACACAAGTGCCTGCATTTTTTACATTAAGATTATAATTAATTCTAGTCTCATCAAAACTTATCATTTTAAAATCAGCATTTTGTTTTACCGCCTCAACAACTTTCTTTAAAGTCTCAAAATTAAATCTAAATACTTCTATCAAAAGTTGATCGTCATTTGTGTCGTTTCTAAAGCTCATCTCAACATCTTTGTCAAGATAACCAAGTTCAAGAAAATAACCTCTATTTAAATTTTTAAATGACTTTGATGTTGTAGGATAATTTACCACAACTTCTTTGATACCCTTATCTCTTACAAAAGCATAATAGTCGCCTTCTTCTTCAGTTGTGAACTTTGCAGTAGTCCCTGTAATTTCTACAGCTTTTTTGTTAAGCACTGTACCAAGTTTTAAAGTTCTTGAAAAGTTATTTTGCACAGTCGCAGGGTTGCCAGATGACATATCAAAATCTTTAAGAAAATCTTCGGTAAGTACAAATGATAAAGGCATCGTATCTATATTTTGATACATGTATACTGTACCATCATTTGCAATCTCACGTAGATTTAAAATTTTTGCGTGTGTTTCTTCTTCTTCAAACACTTTATATTTGACAGATAAAAGTGAATCAGTAAATGGTGTTGACCCAGTAATTGAATAAGCATTTGTAGATGCTTCCATTCCCATTTTTTTGTAGAATGCTGTACCATCAGCATAAGCCGATGAAGAAAATATTGAAGAAGATGGGAAATGCATAAATGCACCATCATCTTTTGTCTTCATATTTGCTCTCTCAACTCTATAAAAATCATCAGTGATATTTTTTATGCCTTTAGTAATCTCTTTTATATTTTGAGTGTTTTTCATGTAGTCATCTCTTTTTATAGTTGATATTGATGTCTGGTACATATTCATAAATGCTTCAAAACACACAAATACTACCGCCACATATAAAAGAATATTTTTATCAGTTTTTTTACTTTTATATTTTAAGAAAATAATAAGATATACTAGCAGTAGAATCATAGAAGCGTATACTGCATAAAATCCTATCTTATCATTTTTTATAACTTTTTCAGCAAGTATGAGTAAACAAATAATAATTCCAAAGCTCAATGTTATATCTTTAACTTTTACACTATTAAACTTAAGTAATGGTTTTATAGATATAGTTAAAAGTAAAAATGTATATATAAAACTTTGTCTACAAGGAAGTGAATTTGGATACTTAAATACATGCCAAATATAATCAAGAATATTTACAGAAAAAGACGCTATAAAAAATATCAAAATCACTGCATAACATATTTTTTCTCTTGTCTTGTACTTTTTTGACAAAAAATACATAGCAAGAAGTGGAAAACAAGCTATGCCACTATAGAGATTTGGCCAATACTCTATACCATTTTCAACCGTTACAAATGGCAAATGCCTTCCTATGACTTCAAGAATCGTAAAATATTCATTTACCTTTTTAGGAAATGTTGAGTCACTTGAAGCAGTTGTTTTAAAAGCAAATATTATAGGGCTTAAAAGTATGGCTGCTATAGCTACGCCAATTAAAGAATATATACCTGTTTTTAGCAAATTTATTCCAATCTCTTTTAGTTTTTTTTCTTTTAAAATATTATAGAAAATAAAGTATAGTATAAAGAAAAAGCAAGTTATAGTGCCAATGTAATAATTACATAAGATTGACAAGCCCAAAGTGATTATATATAAGTATGGTTTCTTTCCATTTTGAACATTTTCAAATCCAAGCATAAGAAGTGGAAATAATGCAATATTATCCATCCACATTATATTCCAATAATATGCACCTACATAGCCACTCATGGCATAGAAAATTGAAAAGAATATAACTATAAAACTATCTGTATCATATCTTTTCACAAGATAATATGACATAGAAAGCCCCGACAGAGCAATCTTAAGTGTCAAAGTTACTGTTATAAACTCAAGTACAAAATTATCTCCAACCAAGATCAAAAGTATATTAAGTGGACATGCTAAGTAATATGCAAATAGTGTTATAAAATTTGTTCCAAGTCCAACTTTATATGTGTAAAATAAGCTTTCAAAATTTTTTAACTTATTTTGAAGTTCTGCATGAAAAGGCAGGTACTGATGATAAAAATCAGTTCTGAGTATACACTTTTCTCCAAATGGAAATACATGCTTTGATATAAGTATTGCCACAACCATAATTAGTGGCAATAAAAAAGATAAGAGGAATACTGCTCTTTCCTTTTCCTTCTTATCTGTAATTGTTAAAACTTTATTGATTTTGTTCTTCATGCTTTATTGCTTTCTTTCTAAATATTACAAACTTGCTAAACAAGTAATTAAGTACTATTACAACTACACTTGCTACTACTTTTCCAAAAAACGGGTCTTGTTTTTGATAATCTATTATGAACATCATTAGTCCTACATTTATAAGTTCAGTCACAAGTCTTGCACTAATGAATATGCCAAGCTCAGCAAATAATATTGCCGGCATAAAACTACGGCTCTTAAATACTATTATCTTATCTGCAAAGAATGCAAAAATCACAGCCACAACAAATGCTATGCCTTCTGCAACCTTCCATGCGACCTGCTCACTTACTATAAATTTGTCAATTAACTTAAAGAAAAAATTCCAAGAAACAATATTTATTATAGTTGTCAAACCACCTATATATATGTATAAAAATATCTCAGAAAAGAACAAACTTTTGAAAAACTTTTTAAGAGTAAGTGTAATCATCATAAACAACATAGTAATAGTTGCCGCTGCCACTATACTGACCACCATCTTCATACTTCTTAAATCAACTATCCCTTTTGAAGCAAACAAATCTATTAGATGTCTTGAAAAATACAACACAAGTATAAATCCAATTATTGAATTAAGCAATACAAATAAATAATATTGGAAATAACCTTCTTTTGCCTCGTGTTGAGCGGTCTCGTGTCGGTCAGTGTCATTTTGAATTACATCTTTTTGGTCATAAACCGTTTGCTCAATTTCTTGTTGATCAATATTCTTTTGTTCTAAATTTTCTTCCATAGCCGATTATTTCTTCCTCAATTCTTTAAAAAAGTCTTTTAATATCTCTTTGCAATCTTCATTTTCAAGATATACGACTTCAACTTTATGATTAAATTCGTTGTTATCAAGTATATTTATAATACTTCCACAGCTTCCAGCCTTTAAACTTCTTGCACCTATTACGAGCCTTTTTATCCTACTTTGAACTATAGCCCCAGCACACATTTGACACGGCTCAAGGGTCACATACATAGTGCATTCTTCTAATCTAAAATCTTTTATCTTTTTACAAGCCTTTGATATTGCTAAAATTTCCGCATGCGATATGGCGTTTCTATCTTTATTTCTTTTGTTATATGCTCTTGCAAGCACTGTGCCATCTTTTAAACCTGCTGCATTAGCAATCTCGCACATTTTCTTATTCTTTTTATTTTCCCTATAAACGACAATGCAGCCAACTGGTATATCACCACTGTTCGCTGCAATTTTAGCTTGTTTTAAAGCTTCATCTATAAAATATTTGTCGTTTTTTGAAATCACTACTTGTCTTCAGATAATGCTGGTGGTTCAGCAGGTGTATACTCACCCTCATCATGTGATATTACAAGTCCTGAAGAATTTGTAGTCCACGCACATCCATCGCCATCTTTCAACTTCTTTCTATTTTTCATTATAGTGCCGCTTGAATTTACAAGGTAAACTCTATTATTGCCAACATCAATAGCCGCATACTTTTGCTCGCTAGTAGCCCTTTGAAGTTTTCCTTTATAATATAATTTGTTATTATACGCTCCAATTATTCCTTTGCCATCACCTTCAAAATAATAACTAGCACCATCGCCAGAATTGTCTACATCTTTATTGATATAACCTGTCTTCATAGAACAATCTGAAACACTTGGTCCAAAGTAATAATAATCACCATTTACTTCATGAATACCATATACTGCATATCCATACTCATTGAATAAGTATGTCTTATCTCCAAGTCTTACTTTTTGATATTTTCCAACAGGTGCTGTTCTTGGCTGACCTTGTCCATTGAAATAGAAAAATCTAACCTCCATACTTGGAAGTATCTCTATAGGTGGTTCTACAGAATACCAAGTGTCAGTTACCGCCTCACCAAATTTAAACTCATCAGTAGTCTCTTCTACAAAATACATCCAGCCCTTCATAGCAGGCTCTGTCTCTCTTATAAGTCTCCAACCAGTTCTCATAATGCCATTTTGGTCAAAGCAATATCTTCTATTCCCTATCATCTTACTTATGTACGGATCATTTTCCGAATACACTCTTTTACAAGTATTTGTATCAAAGTAGAACCAAGCAGTCTTTTCTTTTTCATTTTCAGTTGCCCAATCTCTTGGCACCTCTAGTTCTTGAAACCCATTGATTAAAAATCCATCTTCAAGGTCACCATAATAAAGTTGGTCATCACCGCACCAACCTTTTTGCAATTTTCCCATCGCATCAAGATAATATTTATAGCCGTCTATGTCAAAAACTCCATCTCGTTTAAAGACTCCATCATTTCCAGCATAATACATTTCGCCATCTTTATCTATCCAAGAATTGAAAACAGCATAGCCTTCATCATTTACATAATATAGTTTTCTATCAACTTCTACTATCTGGTCACGAGCAACTGAACCGTCATCTTCAAAATAACGGTAATACTCACCTGTTTTTTCAAATCTTCCTGCAAAACATAAATTTGTTAAAGCAAATACAAAACATAGATTAAATACAAGCAAAAATACTTTTTTCATATTTTCTCCTAAAATTTACCCACAAAAAAGGTAGACTTTTAAGTCTCCCCTCCATATCATTATTTTATCAATAAATACATAAAAAGTAAAGAAAAAGGGGCCTTCAAAAAACTAATTTTTAGACCCCAAATTCGCAATTTTTAATAATATTAGCTTGTAAAAACTGTAGTTGCGCCTTCTGGAAGTATTAAACCGCTTGAAGAAACCTTTAATCCTATTTCATACGAGTCAGTGCTACCCTTTATATCATTTGATGCGGCTGACTTATTTACTATATAATCCATCACACTCGCCTGAAGACCTGTCGTATAAGAATTGAGTATTAGAAATGAGTTCTTTTTCGTCAGTAGTTTCATCGTAAGTTCTACAAAATCATATATAGAATCTTCAAGTTTCCACACTTCACCACTTGGCCCTCTTCCATAGGATGGAGGGTCCATGATTATGCCATCATAGATATTACCTCGTCTTATTTCTCTCTCAACAAACTTTTTACAGTCATCAACTATCCATCTTATTTTATCATTTGCTATATTACTTGACTCAGCATTTTCTTTTGCCCAGGTAAGCATTCCTTTTGCAGCATCGACATGAGTCACTTTTGCACCTGCTATACTTGCAGCAAGTGTCGCGCCTCCTGTATATGCAAATAGATTTAGTATCTTTAGTTCTTTGCCGCTGTCGCTTGCCTTCTTACAAAAATCATAAATAAATTTCCAATTGACAGCCTGCTCTGGGAATATGCCAGTATGTTTAAATGTAAATGGTTTAAGATTAAAAACCATTTTTACATTTTTAGAAACCTCATATTCAATCTTCCAAGTTTTAGGAAGATCTATAAACTCCCAAGAGCCTCCACCTCTACTACTTCTATGATAGATGGCATTGACTTTATACTTTTTAAAGTTTTCAGGATGCCATATAGCCTGTGGGTCAGGACGCCTTAAGATATAGTCTCCAAATCTCTCTATCTTTTCATTGTCGCCACAGTCAAACACCTCATAGTCTGTGAAATTTTTTACATATTTAATCATCTTCTATTTCCCACCAATACATTGTACTGCTTACTAAATTTCTTCATCATAAATCTTGACAAATGATAATTGATTATCACACAAACCACAGGTGATAATGCAAACACTACACACTCGATGATTGTGTACAAATCAAAATTTCCAATTACAATTCCAACTGGCACAAACTTATACATAAGGAATTTCATCATTATTATCATAGCCTTAACTACCATATAGTGAATGGCATATAAGAAAAATGTTTGAGACATAAACTTTGGAACGCTGTCGTAACTAAATATCAAATCGAAAAAAAAGAATAAAAACATAGCCCCAAAAACTCTCACAATCACTATAGTAGAAATAAATGGATTAAAGTACTTTGGATTTAATGTGAGTAAATGATAGATATATCTATTAAATATAAATGTCAAAACAAAGATCAACAAGCAAACCAATATATTTTTTTTACTAATAAAATTCATCCTTCCACTATTATATAAGTAAGCCAAAAAATATCCACACGCATAATATACCAGCGCATCTTCGTTTAGATAAGGTATGTCTATCCCCATTGCGATAGCTAACTCTGCAGCTACAATTACGACAATCGCAACTATCCATTCCATATTATGTTGTCTTTTCCAACCAATACTAAATATATAATATAAAATCGGAGATATTATTGACAAAAGTATAAGCTGATACATAAACCAGAAAGAAGGATTATACTTATAAGTAAATGCAGCATCTATTATTTCCCCTACACTAATTCCATTTCCTGGCTTAAGCAAAAGATGAATGGCATAGTAAATTAAATTCCAAAGTAAATATGGTATGAGCAAGGTGTAGACCCTTTTCTTGAGTTTTACTACAGCATCATTTACGGATTTTATATTTCTAAAAAAAAGAAAACCACTAATTATAAAAAATAGCGGCACAGCAAACTGACCTATCCCTCTATCTATAGAAAAAAACTTTTCGAATCTTGTCTCATTATTAATAGAGTGTATTAGTATAACTAATACACTCATTATAAAATGTAGATATGATATTTTATTCTTTTCTCTAGTGAGCATTATTTATGCGAATTGCAATATTGCTTTACTCTTGTCTTTATCTTCTCATATGGGTCAAGATACTGACTTATAGAGCTGTCATGATTTATACTCTCTATAATTCTTGCCACATATTCAGTAATGTCTACGCTTGTATACCATTTTTTATCACTTAATTCTGGCTTTTGATATATGCAGTTTGTTGTAAATACTCCATCTATGATACCTTCTTCATATGCCTTATCAAAGAGCTCAAGTCCTTTGGTAAATAATCCAAATGTGCAACAAGCAAATATTCTTTTTGCTTTTCTCTCTTTGATACTTCTTGCAGTTTCTATGAGAGAGTCTCCTGATGCTATCATATCGTCTATAACAATTATATCTTTTCCTTCTACATCAGCACCCATGTATTCATGTGCTACTATTGGATTTTTTCCGTCTACAACTCTACTATAATCTCTTCTCTTATAGAAAAATCCAAGGTCCACTCCAAGTACATTCG
>JAFXWR010000277.1 GCA_017542725.1 Lachnospiraceae bacterium
ATCATCTTTCTTGATAGAAACTTCTTTCTCAGTATTGCCATTTGAGAACTTACCGCCATTAGCCTTAAGTGTAGCTATGTAAGTCTTCTCGCTGAAGTTAGCATAAAGTGTGATTATATCACTATCGATACTGTATTCAAACTCGTCATAAGCAACTGGTGCTTCTGAAGCATACTTAACTTCAGATCCATCAGATTTTCTATAAATCCAACCTGCTGGCTCATAGAACTCTTTGTCAAATGTGTTCTTAGCAAGGTTTGCAGTTTGACCATAGACGAATGATGTTGTAGCTACTACTCCGCTAGCACCATTTGCATTGTAGACAATCTTATATGTCTTTGGTGACCATACTGCATAGAGTTTTACTTCACCAGATTTTGCAAGCTTAGAAACTGTAGCCTTATCAGCATATACAACTGTAGCACCTGCTTCATCTGTATCCCAACCTAAGAAGTTATAACCAAGTTTTCTATAGTTATTTTCTGCGAGGTTGAACTCTGCAGTGTATAAGCTATCTTTTGAAGCCATACTTCCATGAGTATTACCTTTACCATCGTAAGTCAATGTATAAGTGTTTTCTGTCCAAGTAGCATATGCTACTGTTGAGACATTGATTATCTGACCTGCAGTAAATGGTTCTTTATTTTCATTTACATAACCTGTATGAGTATAACCATCGCGTTTTGCTTCAAGTATTTCAAATGCAGAACCTTTCTCTACATTCTTACTTACTACAGTTTCACCACTTATAGTACCGCCATTACCATTATATCCGATAGTTATTACATTGTTATTTGAAATCCATACCGCATAAAGTGTAAGTGGGCTTGTCTCTGCAAGGATTATAGGGTCTACATCATTTCTGTTGATATATTTTGCAGTTCCAGTTTCACTTGTAGCCCATCCACCAAATGTATGTTGTCCTTTTGTAAATACATTTTCTTCAAGTTTTGAACTTTCGCCATAAGTATAAGTCTTAGAAGCCATCGTTCCATAAGTTGAACCGTTGCCATTATAGTTGATAGTTATTTGTCTTCCATTCCATCTAGCATATAAGTCAAATACTGAACCATCAACAGTGCTTAAGTTCTTATATGTACTTCCCTCAGCGAAGCTTTCACCATTTCCAGTCTTCACTGTTGACCAAGTATCAAAGTTGTATCCTTCGTAAGTCCATGGGTTAGTCATAATTGTTCCTTCTTCGTCGTAAGCCATAGACTTAGTAGCTACTTTATTTTCAGAGTTATTTGAACGGTAAACTACATAATAAGTAATAGGTGTCCAATTAGCTCTTATAGTAACTTCTCCTTCAAAGTCACAAATCTCTGGGAACTCATATTTAGCACCATCAAGTGTAGTCCACTCAGTGAACTTATATCCAGTTCTTGCCTTAGTAGGCTCAGTAATTGTCTGACCATCCTTTAAGAAGAGTGTTGCTTCTGCTGCATTATTAACAAGACCGCCATTACCTTTTACGATTATCTTAGCAGCTACTGACTTACTTGCAATCCACTTAGCATAGAGTGTTCTTGTAGCTTCATATGGCTCAAGTGCACTTATAGTAGCAAGATCTGCATATACTGCCTCTCCATCAGCTGTCTTAGCCCAACCAGTGAATACGTAATCTTTCTTTGTAAACGCATTCTTTCTAAGTTGAACATCCTTTCCATATGCTCCATCTGTTGGAGCCATGGTCTCGCCACCGTCGTGAGTATTTCCGTCATAGTTTATTCTAAATGTCTTAGCTGTCCAATTTGCTGTGAATGTTAATTCATCATTATCTTTAGTAGTGATATTGAGTATGTCTGCTTCATCAGCATAATCTTCTCCGTCATACTTCCATCCTGCAAATGTATATCCAGTCTTCTCAAATTTATTCTTAGATAATTTCTCTGTCTTATCATAAGTAAACTCTTGAGTGCCCATAGCATCAGCATTGTCAGCTCCGTTTCCGTTGAACTTAATCTTATAAGTTATAGCTGACCAAGATGCTATAAATGTCTTAGAGTCTGGTAAGTTCCAAGTAGCATCTTTAAATAATGCACCATCAAGTGTATAACCTAGGAGGTTATATCCTGTGCGAGTTGCTTCTTCAAATGCAATTACACTACCTTTCTTCACAGAGTAAGTCTTAGTAGTTTCATCATTACTAAACTTACCGCCATTTGCATCAAGAGTTGCAGTCATTTGCTTCCCAGCAAAATTAGCGTAAAGTGTTATAACTTCTGTGGAATCATCAATTACAAATGTTGTGCTTGGTACTACAAGTGAAGTTATCTCTACATCACCTGTTGGTGATTTGTAAATCCAGCCCTTTGGAACTTCGCCAACCTTAGTAAATTTGTTTTCTGAAAGTATTGCATTCTTTCCATATACAAATGATGTAGTAGCAACTGTTCCATCTCCGCCATTTGCATTGTAGACTACCTTATATTCTTTTCCTTCCCATACTGCATAGATATTTGCCACTTCGTCAACCTTTGCAAGTTTAGATACTGTAGCAAGGTTCTTAAATGCAACTGCTGTAGCATTTGCAGATACATCCCAGCCTGCGAACTTATATCCATTCTTTCCATATGTATTATTTCTCAATGTATGAACACTTGTATAGAGCACTGGCTCGTCTGCCATAGAACCACTGGTGTTGCCATTACCGTTATATCTTAATGTATATGTTCCTTCTGTCCAATCTGCATAAAGTGTTATCTCTTTATCAAAGTCAACTATAGTCTTAGTGTAGACATTTCCATCTTCATCTAACCAGTGGTTGAACTTATATCCTTCATATACTGGTGTTGGGTGGATGATAGTGCTTCCACTAGCTACTGTTACTTTATCAGTTGCCTTTCCATTTACTTTACCACCCTTAGCATCATAAATTATAAATCTCTCAGCATCTTTTGCTGTCCAGATTGCAAAGAGTGTTACATTATCATCTGTGAGTGTGATGTCGTCAACTCTATGACCATCTTTATACTCAGCTGCTTTTGCATCCTTATCTCTGCTCCATCCTATGAATGAGTTATTAGCTTTAGTAAATACATTTGCTTCAAGGTAAGCATCAGTGTTGTTCTCATAAGTTACTGGGTTCATAGTGCCCGATCCAGTATTAGCATCATATGTGATAGTTACCTTATGATTCTTATATTTTGCATAAAGATTTACATCACTTCCGTCAACTTTTGAAAGTTGTGATACATTTTGTCCTTCTGTATATGTAGTTCCATTGTAAAGGTTGTCAGTGTTCCATGATTCAAATATCTTACCAGCTGTCTCTGATATAGAACCTATGATAGTTACTACTTGATTGTATCTTACATCATTAACTACCTTAGTTACATCTTTCCCATCATTTGAATTATAGATGATGTTGTATAAAATCTCTGACCAAGTTGCCTTTATAGTCTTTTCACCTGTGAAGTCAAATACATCTGGCACGATATATGGATTTCCATTTTCAGTAAATCCTACAAGCTTATGTCCTTCTCTCTCAAGATTTGGAAGTTCAAGGACATCTCCAAGTTCACCCATAATAGTATATGAGCTTGCACCATTTACAAGACCACCATTACCATCAATAGTAAGTTTTCCTGTGCTCTCTGTCTCTTCATACCATATAGCATAGAGATCTATAACTGCTGCATAAACTTCTGGATTAATTGATGCCTTATCACTATAAAGTGCTTTTGTAGCATCTTTATCTGTATTCCAACCAAGGAATGTCTTTGTGCCATTTGTAAATGTCTTCTCTGGAAGTGTAAATGCCGTTCCAAACTTTGGGTGGCTTGAATTCATAGTTCCTGATCCACCATTATTATTGTAATTGATAGTATATTCATTTGGACCCCACTTTGCAGTAAATACTAAGACTTGATCTTGGACGATATCCATAGTTTCTATTATGTCTGCAAGAGTTTGGTCTTCACTATACTCTTTATTGTCAAAGATCCAGCTTTCAAATGTATAACCATTCTTAATAAATTCATTTACTTTAAGTTTATATGCTTCATCAAAGCTTACTTTTACGCTTGCCATTGATTCAAGTGAATCGTTATCTGAATGATTACCATCGTAACGAACATAGAATGTGATAGGTTCCCAAGTAGCTACGAATGTCTTGTCAGTATCGTAAATATATTTTGATTCTGTGAAGCTTGCTCCATCTACAGTCCATCCTGTAAATGCGTAACCTCTTCTTAATGGCATTGTTAAGTTGATATATTCATCTTCTATAACTTTTATCTGAGTTGAAGATTCTCCACTATCAAACTCACCACCTGCTGCATCAAGAGTTGCCATATGAACTTTGCTTCTCCATACTGCATAGAGTGTGATTGTTTGATCTTTAGCCGCTAAATCTTTAACTTCTGCATTATCCTCATAGTCTATAAGTTCAAGCGCTTCTTCATGAGTTCCAGTGCTTACAGGTAAGGCTATCTTACTCCAACCAACAAATTCTACTTGGTCATTATAGTATTTGTTTTCACTAAGTCTTATTGTCTTTCCTACCGTTGCTATTTGTGGATTCATTATGCCATAGATACTTATTGTCTCTCCAGATATTACAGGTTGATTCTTACTGAAGCTTATATAGTAGTTATCTATTACAATCTTTCTTGTCCACTTAGCATAGATAGTAGTATCTTCCACTATACCCTTAGTAAAGTCATACTTAGTTGTATAAGTTGCAGTTGTAAACCATCCATCAAAGTCAAATTCATCATGAGATACTTTAGGTTCTGATGGTGTGCTCATATACTCTACTTCTTGAGTTCTTATAGCAGGGTCAATAACGGCACTTGATAATGTAGATACAAATACAACACTATACTTATTGATATTGAACTTAGCATAGAGAGTCTTATCCTCATTGATAGCAGTGTTGAAGTCAAACTTATTGGTATAAGTCTCATCTGTATACCAGCCTTCAAATGTGTAACCTTCTATACTTACTCTCACATCTTCAGCTCTTTCGCCACCGATTACTGACTTAGTTGCAAGTTTACTTTGTGCCTCACTTATAGTTGACTTGTAAGTTATTACATACTTGATAACTTCCCACTTAGCATAAATATATGTGTCTTTCTCTATATCAGTATTGAAGTCAAACTCTTCTGTTCTTCCTTCAGTTGTGAACCAACCAATGAACTTATATTTATCAGTGCTTTCTACAGAAATTGCAGTGACTTTCTCTTTATAAAGCACTGACTTGGTAGATCTCTTAGGAAGGGTTGCAGTCGACAATGTACTTATAAATACAACATTGTAACTCTTCTTCTCAAACTTAGCATAGAGTGTCCAATTTTTCTTTATCGCTGTCTTAAAATCAAATGCCTTAGTATAGTCTTGGTCTTCAAACCATCCATTAAATATAAAATCTGGATAAGATACTTCAGGCTCTGTAGCAAGTTTTCCATAAGCAATTGATTGAGTGGCAAGTTTCTTTTGAACTTCACTTATGGTCGACTTAAATGTTACTTCGAAGTAACCATCGTTGATTACTAAGTCATCACCATCCATCACAGTCTTAAGTGTAGATCTATTATATGTATCTGCCACCAATTGAGTCTCATAATTATCTGGATCTTCTGCATTTGTAGTCCAATTTTTCATTATGGTGCCGAAGCCATAATTAGTTCGAACAAACGCTATTCCATCGATAAAACTATCTTTACTAAACTTAGTGCCTGCATTTTGAACAAATATCTCTGCAGTATTATAACTAAATAATTCATAATACTTAATACTATTGTATTTTGTGGTGCCCTCTTCATCAGAATAGATACCATTATTTTTTATAACTATAGAACCAGTACCGACTGTTATATTTTTTGTAGTACCTAAATTACCTATTCGCACAGCACTATAAATGCGTGTTGATGTTCCTGATGCCGACACTACCTTGTTATTTA
>JAFXWR010000278.1 GCA_017542725.1 Lachnospiraceae bacterium
CAAATGACACTAAAAAGAAAATAAAAATGATGTATTTAAAGATACTTGGTGGAGACGGAAATTACAAAAAAGTCAAAATCAAGTTTTTTTATTTTCTTTCAAATGGTGTCAAAAAGTATATAAGATTATAATATGGAGGACAAGTTTATGAATGCCTATCAAATTATTAGTATCATCGGTATGCCAAGCATTATAACAATTGTCGGACTCATCTATACGAGAGAGAGGTCATTAAGACTCGGTGTTCAAGCACTTTTAAGAGCACAAATGATTAATGACTATTACAAGTATAGTGAGAAAGGCTATGCACCACTACATGCGAAAGATAACTTTGAAAATTGTTATAAGCAGTACCATGCACTTGGTGCGAATGGAATGATGGATAAGTTAAGAGAAGAGTTCTTGTCATTGCCACTCAAACCATCAAACAGAAAAATGGCAAAAATTAAAAAGACCAGATAGGTCTTATTTTTTTAGGAGGAAAAATCTATGTTAAATTTTGTATTATTTTTATTAGTTTTAATGACTGTGGTTTCTTTAGTCACAGCACTTTTTATTGAGGCAATCAAAAAGATTGTAAGTGAAGATGCTCTTATTAGAGAGTTCAGGTCTTTAGAGATATTCTCTCTGATATTCACTATGCTTATTGCGACAATAACTTATTTATGCTTTTTGCTATTTGCCAATGTTTCAATTAGTTTATTAAAAGTCATAGTTGCAGGAATTTTATTTGTGTTTGCCTGTGGTTGTGGATCACAAGTTGGGTATGATAAAGTAATAAAAACAATTAAACAAATTATAGGCTTGCTTGGAGGCTCAAATGCGATTCAGTAAGAAAGTTCTCATTGGGCTAATCATGTTTATCATTTTAATCACGGTGGTTTACACCGTGATTTTTTGTATAAAAGGTTCATATCCAGTAGAGATTTATTTGGCACTTGTACCAACTTGTGTCACGGAACTAATACTTTTATATAAACTAAAAATCAAGGAGAGTGAAATCGATGACAAGAGTGGAGTATCTGAGACAACAGATTGATGAAATGAGAGAGAATGGTGCTGAACCTGAAGACATAGCTCAAGTAGTCCAAGAGTTAAATATGGAAATAGCGAAATCAAAAGTTGTAGCACCTGAAGCATTAAAAGGCGGTGGCAAAGGTCAAAGGAGGAGTAAGAAGAATGGTTAAAGAGTTCTCATTAAAACAAAGTGCTGACTTAAAACTATCAGAGAATTTCAAAGTCAAGGAGTTCGCTTGTAAAGATAACTCTGACAAGGTTTTAATTGATATTGACTTAATTGATAAACTACAAAGATTAAGAGACTACCTTGGAAAACCCATCACTATTACAAGTGGCTATAGAACCGATAGTTATAATAAAAGTTGTGGTGGTGCTGACAATAGTTATCACTTAAAAGGAATGGCCGCCGACATTTATTGTGACGGTGTCAAACCTATAGTTATTGCTCTATGGGCTGAGTTTAATGGTCTTGGTGGCATAGGAATTTATCTAAATCGTGATAGAGAGTTTGTCCATTTGGATGTAAGACCTAATAAGTATCGATGGGTTAATAAGTCAGGCACTAATCAATCAATTAATAACATTGTAGACCTTCTGTAAAAAGAGGGTCTATTTTATTTATCAAAATGACGGAATTTAAGTATAGATATAAGGGAGGAGCATATGGATAGAATTGATGAAATATTTGATTTAAGAAAAGAGGGATTAACTTACAAAGAAATAGCTGAAGAACTTAATATGCCAGTAGGAACAGTTAAGAGTTATCTAAGTCGTTGCAAGGCAAAACCTAAGGAGCATATTGAAGAAGTTGTTAAGGAAGAGCAAGTAGTAGCATCAAATACTAATCAAAGCTCTGAAAACAAATGCTTAAGTTGTGGTAAAGAACTAACTGGAAATAGAAACAAAAAGTTCTGCTCGGATTATTGCAGACTTAGATATTGGCGAGGTGCGAAGTATGAGCGAAAGGCAGGATAATAAGGTTAAAGATTTCAACACTGAGAATGAACTTAATTTTTACTTGGCAATGAAAGTTTTAAATAGCATAAAGCATTTGATAACAAATAGTGATTATTTGCGAATTAAAGAAAAATTAGAGGGGAAATACAAGCCAATTTTTGCATTAGTATCAGAAATATAACTTGACTAATGTTTGGTTTAGAGTGATATATACATACGATGAAAATAGAGAGAATAAGCCAATTGAATACAAGAGTGATACGATTTAATAAGCGAGTTGCTGCTTACTGCAGAATATCTATGGAATGCGATAGATTAAACAACTCACTTGCAAATCAAATAAGTTACTATAAAGATTTAATCACTCATACCAAAGGTTATGATTTCATTAAAGTATATTATGACCGCGGGATTAGCGGCACGGGTTTAAAGAATAGAGACTCATTTAATGAAATGATAGAAGATGCTAAAGCAGGAAAGATAGATTTAATTTATACAAAATCAATAAGTAGGTTCGCAAGAAATACGGTTGACTTACTAAATACTGTAAGACTTCTAAAGTCAATAAATGTTGGAGTAATTTTTGAGAAAGAAAATATAAATACTTTATCATCCGACGGAGAGTTTATGCTTACGATTTTGGCATCGTTCGCTCAATCTGAATCAGAAAACATAAGCAGCAATTGCAGGTGGGGCATACGAAAAAGGATGGAGCAAGGGATAGTAAGACCTAAAGAATTATTTGGTTATGATTATGACAAAAAGACAAAGAAGTATAGTATTAACAAAGAAGAAGGAAAGATAATAAAAGAGATATTTAAAAGGTTTAATAATGGCGAAACCTATACAGAGATAGCAAAAGACATGAGAAGCAGAGGAATAAAAACAAGAACAGGGATAGAATTCAATTATTATACGATTGTAGATTTTTTGAAGCAAGAGAAGTATGCTGGTTATACGATTACATTAAAAAGATATGTTTGCGACTCACTTACTCATAAGGCAAAAAGAAACAAAGGCGAAGTTGCAAAATATAAAATTTATGGAACTCATCCAGCAATAATTAGTAAAGAAGAGTTTGAGAAAGCACAAGAGAGAATGAAATATATAGCAGAACATAAGGTCGAATGCCACAGACAAAGTAAGTGGTTTACAGGACTTGTCAAATGTCCAGTTTGTGGAAGGTCAATGATAGTATACAATAGTATTTTTCTTAGATGCATAGGAGCCTGCAAATATCGAAATTGTGATAATAAGCAAACATTAAAAATAAGTGAATTAGAAGAAGTATTAAAAGGTTTAGATAAATCAAAAATTGAGAAAATAATATTTA
>JAFXWR010000279.1 GCA_017542725.1 Lachnospiraceae bacterium
ACAATAGTAGAAGAAACACAAATTTCTGAAAGTAAAGAAGAAAATCAAGATAATGATATAAATGAAACAGACAATTCAAAAACGGATAGTTTAAAAGTTGATGATATTGCAACAGCTAGCGAATTAGATGATATTTTAATTGCAACAATTAGCGAAGTTGTTGACACTGATGATGAAGTCTTAATTGCAACAATTAGCGAAGTTGCTGACACTGATGATGAAGTTTTAATTGCTACAATTAGCGAGTTAAGTGGTAATAAAATTGCTACAGATAGCGAATTAGTCGATGAAGATAATTTGGAAGAGCCATTTTTTGGATATGTAGATTCTGGTTTGCCACCAATTAAGCCTAAAAAAAAGAAAAATAGATTTAAACTATTTAGTGCTAATAAAATTCCAACAAAATATGACTCAAGAGATGTAATAAACGAGGCAGGATATTCTATAGTTCCCCCAATAAGAAACCAAAATCCTTATGGAACTTGTTGGTCATTTTCAACCGTAGGTATGGTTGAGACATCAATAAGAAAAAAGAATTTAGTAGAAGGAAATACAGAAGAAGAGTATGAAACAAATTCCGACTTAAGTGAAGCGGCATTTGCTTACTTCACTATAGAAGGATTAAAAGATGTAACAAATTCAAATAATATAGATAAACCAGGAGTAGAAGGAAGAGACTATAATGGCATAGATGCAGATTATCTTAGATCAAAAGGTAGCACTACTATCCCAAGATTTATAAATAGTGGAGGGGATCTTATTGATTCAACTTTACTTGGAACAACATACATGGGTCTTACAAAGGAGCAATATGTGCCACATAAACAAAATGTTATAAAAAGTATACTTGAAAATGGTCTAGATGGCAGAGCTGCATTTAATTCTAATGTATTTGAGATGGCAAATGTTGATATGATGCCAAAAGAAGATAGAGATGCCATTAAGAAAGCAATTATGAAAAATGGTTCAGCTGGAATAGTATATCACGAAGCACAAACTGGATATACAATCAAGAATATTGGAGATGAATGGTATTATATGTCTCCAAGAAGATTTGATAATAATGGCAATATAGTTGCTAAAAGCGCGAACCATGCGGTGCTTGTTGTGGGTTGGGATGATGAAATACCTGTTGAATATTTTAGTTATCATAATGATGTAATAGATAAGGATGAAAAACCAGCTGGTCCTGGTGGATGGCTCATTAGAAATAGCTGGGGAGAATATAGTCAGTCAAATGGTGGATATTTTTGGATGTCTTACTATGATTTGTCTATTGGAAATACATTATATTCTATAGATGCAGTAAAAGCTGATACTTATAAATATAATTACCACTATGATACTACAAGTTCTACAGAGTTCTATGATACTGTAGATGATTTAAATACTTATGAAGTAGGAAATGTATTTAAAGTAAGTAATGATTTTAATCAAAAATTAGATGCTATAAATTTTGCTCATTATAGCGAGATAGGAAATGCAACAATAAAAATATATACAAGTGATAATCCTATGAAGACACCAACAGACGGCACATTAAGGCACACACAAAATATATCATATGAGGGGCAAGGCATATTCACTATACCATTAAATAAGAGCATTCCTCTAAAAAAGGATACATATTTTTCTATTGTATTAAAATTTTCAGATAGTGTATATTTGTTTGTTGATGATTCAGTTGATTATGGAAAGACACCAGAAAACAGATTCAAAGTGTTCTTGAATGAAGTTGCAAAAGGACAGAGTTTCTTTATTGATAGCGATTCTAATACTTGGGTAGATTTAAATAAAGAAAACACTTTTAGAAGAGATGGCATAACTTATGGTAGAAACTTTAGAATAAGAGCACTTACAAATGAAGCAAAAATTTTATCTTTTGATTCAAATGGTGGACAAGGTTTTATGGAAAGTGTCGTTTTTGAATCAGGAGATACTATTACAATTCCTAAAAATGTTTTTGATAAAAAAGGTTGCACATTTTCACATTGGGTTGATGAAGATTTAAATGAATATGTCGATGAGTCAGAAATAGAGTTGACAGATGATAAAGTTTTAAAAGCAGTATGGGATGAAACAATATATAATTTGTCTTATGGCTGGTTTGAATCTTCTGTTACACATAAAAATAAAAATGAGATAACAAAAATAGATATATTGGTATATCCTCAAACGGCCCCAACAAGCTTTGATTATGAATGGGATATAGAGGGCAGTAATGGACTCAAAGGATATATAAAAGGAACAGAAGTTACTATCTATGCACCTACAAAAGGAAATATCTATGTTAAGGAAGATGGGTCATATTTATTTTCAGAAAAACAATATGATGGAGATATTTTTATTGGACCAGATTTAACGAACTCATTTGTTAATGTTTTAGAATTAAATGGATTAAATAATTTAGATACAAGTAGAGTTAAAAATATGGAGCGAATGTTTGCAGGGTTCGGGCTTTTTAATATGTGTGATTCTTTAGAAGAATGGCCATTTGCACTTAAAACAAATCCAAAAAGTATAAATCTTGATATTTCTTCATTTAACACAAGCAATGTAGTTAATATGTCTCTTGTATTTGAGGCATCAGCTATAGAGAGCATAGACATATCACATTTTGATACTAAAAAAGTTGAAACTATGGACTTTATGTTTGCTCAATGTGAATTATTAAAAAGTGTAAATTTAAATTCTATTGATACTGAATCTTTAACAAGTGCTGAAGGTATGTTTGAAGAAGCAATATCACTTACAAGTATTAATTTAGATAATGTTACATTAAAAAATGTGACAAATTTAAATTATATGTTTACTAATTTGAGAAGTATTGCCTCTATAGATTTAAGTAGTTTTGATACAAGTAATGTAACAAAAATGCAAGAAATGTTTGCAAACTGCGAAAACCTTAAAACAATATATGTTTCTTCTAAATTTAAAACTGATAAAGTAACTGATAGTGATAATATGTTTGATAATTGTCAATCACTTATTGGTGGAAATGGAACAACTTATGATAGTACAAATGCAAATGATAAAACTCTCGCAAAAGTAGATGGTGGAGCAGGAAATAGAGGCTATTTTACAAATACAGGATTTATATTAGTTACATTTGATTTAGATGGTAAAGGACCATCTTTTACACAACAGGTAGAAAACCATCAAAAATTAGTCAAACCAGAGAATCCAAATATAGCAGGATATATTTTCAATCACTGGTATGACATAGAAGAAGGCGAGCCTATAGAGTTTGATTTTGATACAGAGTTTCACATATCAGATGGAGTTAATAGAACACTTAGAGCAAGCTTTGAAAAAAAGAGAGCAAAAAGAATAGAAGGAATAACTAAACCTACAAGAATAAATTACAATGTGGGAGATGAAATTGACTTAACTGGGCTTAAAACAAAAATAGTATTTGAAGATGACACAATTAAAGAATTAGAATATAGCGATGAAAATAGTAAAAACTTTATAATAAAAACAAATTTTGTAACTGAAAGCAAAATAGTTGATGAAAGAGAATTTGTAACAGTGCAATATAGAGGCGATTTTCAGATGGATGATAATGTGGTGCGGTTTGAAAATAATACTTTAGAAGCATATAAAATTAATATAGTAGATTTAGATGATGGAACCCATAATTTGCCTGATGAAGCAGTGCTAATACAAAATGTAGAATTCATGAATAATCCTGCGGAGTGGACAGATACTGGCAAATGTAAAGATTATTTTATAAACAATCCAT
>JAFXWR010000280.1 GCA_017542725.1 Lachnospiraceae bacterium
TAGTTTAAATATTTTTATTTTGCATAGATTGATTAGCGTTCTAAAGTTCGTATCATGTATAGTAATAAAATAGAAATTTAGTAAAAGAAAAGCACTATCCGAACAAAGGATAGTGCTTATTTTAATTATAGTGAAGCAAGTAATTGTGCATTTTGCATGATTGTACGACTATAATAAGTACCATTAGCTTTATGAGTAGATGTAGCACCTTTCTCACCTTTATGCCAACAATCAAGAGCAAGAGCGGTATCATTATTGTATTTAGACATCCAAGTAGCTAAAGAATAAGCACAAATACGAACATTTTGATAAGGGTCAGTAGGGTCGGTGATATTTAATTCATCAATAGTAGACGTGAAGTAAGCAGGTTTTAATTGCGTAAGACCTATAAAGCTACCATTTTTAGCTGTATAATTACCACGACTTTCTGTATAAACAAGTGCTTTCAAGATGTTAGGGTCAATGGAGAACTCAGCCGCAGCGATTTCACAATAGTCTTGAACATCATTAGGTAAATCCGTAATATTAACAGCACTTCTTGGAGTTTCAGGTACAACATCAGCTAAAGCAACAGGTTCGTCCGGAATATTGACCGTAGCTTGGTTGGCAGGTACTTCAGTTTGAGTTGTATTGACAGGTTCCTCCGTAGGTGTATTATTCGTTTCTGTATCATTATTTTCTGTGTTTTCAATCTGAGATTGAGTAATGGTAGTTTCAGGGTTAGTATCAACATTTTCTGTATCTGATGCACACGCAGGTATCTCAACTATATAAAGTAAACTTAACATACAAGTTAAATAAATTGCTTTTTTAAACATAAAAATACTCCTTTAATTTTTGATACTACAAACAACACGCCCATCATAACCTATAGAAATTTATTTGTCAAATTTTTTGTAAAATATTGTAATAATTTTGTAATAATTTAGCAAACGCTTGATTTTTAAAGTGTTTGATTATTTTAATATTTTATGATAAATTAGAATATGGTGAGTATATTAACAACATTTTTTATAGGAGCGAGATATGGAAAGATGTAATCATGAAGATTTTTTCTTTGATGTGCCGAATAATCTTTTTGCAATTCAGGTATCAGATTCTTTTGATACTAGTCAAGCTATGTATTTAGGGGAGTTGTTTAAGAATATTGCAAAAGTAGGTACAGCTAAAATGTATAGCTTTAATGTTACATTGCAAGAATTAGTTGGTAAGAAAGATTGGTTTACTAGATATGATGAAGTAAAAACTATAATTATGCCTTGTTTAGTAATATTAGGCGAGGGTTATAGATATGATAATTCTTCGGATGACCAATATGCATTAAATTTGTTTAAGATGTTTAGAGAGAGTAGAAACCCAGCTATTTATATGGGTAATAATGTTTTTGGTCATATTCATAGAAAAGCAGACGCTCTTGAAGAAAAGTCTATGGTTACTCCTGTAATATTAAATAATCAGGTGTATTATAGATTTACCGAACATTCACTTTATGGATGGACTTATGGTAGGTCTTTGATACTGATGTTTAATCCATTTATACCAATACTTAGGCAAAATGAATTGTATCAAAGTCCACATTTAAGAGAGGGTTTTGTAGGTATACATAAAGATGCTTATGCTCAGTATAAGAAAGAAATAGTCAATCGTATAAATATGTATTCTTTGACTTTAATAAAACAAATAGAGTATGTTAGAGCGCAGCAAGCAAATGGTGTTATGTGTGCTGGTATAGAGTTATTTTTGCATAGTGGCTATGGCTTGTTTATAGGTACAAAAGAGGATTATGCTAATTATCAGAAATATAAAGTTTTACCCTTTAAGTTTATGGAAGATGGTAGTATAGCACGTAAGACTCTAGCTGAATTACAAGCTGAGAAGAATGCAAAAGATGTATTCAATAAACGTTATGCAATAGCAGAATCAAGATTAGCTGTTTTTGAAGAACTCTTAAATCATACTATGTGGAAGGGATGGACTGCTTTAAGTTTAGGTGGTAGAGATACTTTTGAAGATGATTATGAAAAAGATAATAGTCATTATAAAGTATGGATAAATTCAAATGTAAGACATCTACGCTCTGGTTGGTTTACAGAAAGTGATTTATTAGACCTCATAAATAACGAGGGCAGAATACCTACAACAAACGGTTTGTGTAGATATTGGGGCGGTCAGATAGAGAAACTTTCAAAGAAGACTTATAAAGTTACAGATATATGTGGACCGTCTATACATGATGATTCCGCTGAGTATAAGGCGAAAGTAAAAACGCCAGAGGGTAAAGTACATACTTATAATGTTGATTCGTTAAAGAAATTGGCATATAAGTTAGGGTATAAAGAACAGAAATTTAGCAAATCTGATATTGAAAAAGCTATTAAACATGGAATGGCGAAGAATAAATGTATCAAAATTTTAGATTCAAAACAGTAAGTTATA
>JAFXWR010000281.1 GCA_017542725.1 Lachnospiraceae bacterium
ACAAAAATTTACACCAAGGAAAACTTTGTGTTAAATGATGGGGTTAAATATATTGGTAATATGCCGTTTATGAATGATAAAAAGTTGATTATATTTGACAACATTGATTATTTTGTAAAAACGAAAGATGAAAAAGAAACAAAAGATATTGTAGAAGCATTTAATAATTCAAAAGATATAAACATTGTGCTTTTTTTAAAATTTGAGAATGAAGATAGATATACAAAAAGTTACGATAAAAATAATTTATTTTTAAAATATTTTTCTGACAACGGCATATCTGTCAATACTCAAAAATTAGATGATGAAGGTCTAAATAAGTATGTGCAGAATCATTTTAAGAAGTCAGATGTAGAAATAGATAAACTAAATATAGCATATTTTATAAGAACTTGTGGCAATAACATAAGTAATCTGTTTAACGAGGCTGATAAGCTTATGGCATATATAGGTGATAAGGGAAAGGTTGATAAAAGCGATATAGATGAGATTGTTACAAGAAATATTGATGATAAGATTTATAATCTAATAGATTTATATAATTCAAATAAAAAAGAGGAAGCACTTAAGTTTTATGGTGATTTACTTAGTGAAGGCGAAAAAGTCGGGGGTATATTTGCAACTTTTTCATATAATTATAGCAATTTAATTGTATGTAAGGATTTGATGCAAAGAGGAAAAGGTCAGAGAGAAATTGCTGATATCATGGGCGTGGAGCCTTGGAGAGTGCTTAAACTTATGAATGCCAATAAATATGTAAATATTGATACACTTAAGGAAAAGATGAAAAAAATCACCGATATTGCTTTAGCGAGAGTTAAAGGAAATCTCGATGAGGATTATATGGTTTTATTACTTATGAATTAGAGGTGGATATGGGACTATTTGATGAGAGAATTGAAAATGCAAAGACGATATGTATACTTGGCCATCAAACCCCTGATGGCGATTGTATAGGATCTACGCTTGCAATTTATAATTATATTAAAAATAAGTATGGTGACACAAAGGTAGTGAAACCATATCTTGAAGAGTTTTCAAAAAAATATTTGATTCTTCCAAATGCTGATAAGATTTCAGATGATTTAAGAGATGCAACAAAGTTTGACCTTGCTATAATTGTGGACTGCTCTAATGTTGAAAGACTTAAAAATTTCAGAAGATACTTTGAAGAGGCAAAAGACTCTATAGTATTTGATCACCATGAGCATAACGACATACCAGCAAAAGTTAGTGTCGTGAATCCAGACAGCATAGCAACCTGTGAAGTGCTATATCCATTTTTTGATAAGGCATTTATTGATGAAGATGTTGCTATATGTCTATATCTCGGACTTGCCACTGATTCTGGAATATTTAGATATAAGTCGACGAATAGAAAAACTTTTCTTATGGCTGCTGAACTTATAGGTTTCGGATTTGATTTTACAAAACTTCTTGATACGATAGTATTTGAAAATTCACTTAGCCAAAGAAAGGCTCAAGGAATTGCTTTTAATAGGTTAAAACTTCTTTGTAAAGGGAAAGTGTCATTTTCATATTTAACGCAGAGAGATCTTGATGAATTAAATCTTAAGAAGAATGATATAGATAATATAATTGTATATTTAAGAGAGATGGAAAATATAAAAATTGCAGCATTTGCTTATCCAGTTGGAGTGGAAACATATAAGTTTAGTTTAAGGTCAAAGTATGATGTGCTTAATGTAGCAGAGTTTGCAAAAGACCATGAAGGTGGAGGACATGCGCTTGCATCTGGTTGCATATATCATGGAAAGATAGATGCTATAGAGAAAATTTTTGAAAAGGATATGGCGGAATTTATTGAAAGTAAAGAAAGTGGCAAATGATATAAATGGGTTGATTATACTCGATAAACCTAAAAACCATACTTCAAATGACTGTTTGTCGATTATAAAAAAGTATCTTCATCCTAAAAAAATTGGGCACACCGGAACTCTTGATGAGAATGCCACAGGAGTATTGGTGTGTTTGCTGGGAAATGCAACTAAGTGTCAAGAATATCTTATGAAGACAGGAGATAAAGTTTATGAGGCTGAGTTGATACTTGGAATCAGTACTGATACAGAAGATGTAACAGGAACAGTGATTGAATATGATTCGGCTGCTTGGGAAAAAGTTAGTTTAGATGATTTACAATATGTCATAAATTCATTTATAGGCGATTACAATCAAGTGCCACCAATGTATAGTGCAAAAAAAGTTGGCGGTAAAAAGTTAATAAATCTGGCTCGTAAGGGAGTGAGCATAGAGAGGAAAGCGTGCAAAGTAGAAATAAAATCCATAGAGTTAATAAATAATAATCAACACGATGGTCAAAATAGTATCGCATATGATTATGAGCTTGGTAATTATAAATTAAAAAAATATATATTGAAAATTAATTGTAGTAAAGGAACTTATATAAGGACACTTTGCAAGGACATAGGAGAAAAACTTGGTATACCATCTTGCATGGGAAATCTGAGAAGGATTGCTACTGGATATTTTAACATTGAAGATAGTGTAAGCCTTGATGGTGTAAAAAAGATGGTAGAGAACAATAATTTATCTTTTATAAAACCTTGTTATTATCAAAAAGATGACTCGGTTATTACTTTTGGAAAATTTGAAACCTTGCATATAGGTCATCAAAAAATTATAAAGCAAGTAGTTGATGATGCAAGAAAAAGAAAAATGAAAAGCACTGTTTTGATTATAGGAAACAATGATGATACAAAAGTATTGAGTAAAGAGCAAAGAATTAGTAAGTTAAAATATTGGGGAATTGATAATATATTTGTGTTTGAATTAAATGAGTCAAATATGAAAATGAGTCCTGAGTATTTCGTAGAAGAAATTTTAATTAGTCAACTTAAAGCAAAGAAGATTATAGTTGGAAGTGATTGTCACTTTGGTTATAAGGGAAGAGGCGATAGCAGCTTGCTTATAGATATATGTAAGAGACATGATTCAGATGTAGAGGTTGTTGATAAGATTAAAATTGACAATGCAGATACTTATGTATCTTCAACTTTGGTAAAAGCGGAGTATGACAAAGGAAATTTTGATTTTGTAAATA